>DASXAI010000397.1:0-8636 GCA_036406775.1 Acidimicrobiales bacterium | reverse complement strand
TGTGTCGACGCCGTCGCGGGGACGGGCGTCGACCTGGCCATCGTGCCCGCCGGCACCGCCAACCTGCTGGCGTCGAACCTCGGCATCCCCAAGGACCTCGACGCCGCCGTGGTCACCGGTCTGTACGGCAGCCGGCGGGTGCTCGACGTCGGACGGGTGAACGGCGAGCGCTTCACCGTCATGGCGGGAGCCGGCTTCGACGCCCGGATGATGGCGGACACCAACCGTGCGTTGAAGAAGCGCGTCGGGCAGCTCGCCTACGTGTGGACCGGCGCCCGCGCGACCCGCCGGCCGGCCCAGCGTGCCCGCATCGACGTGGACGGTGAACGGTGGTTCGACGGCAAGGCGAGCTGCGTGCTCGTTGCGAACGTCGGCACGATCACCGGCGGGATCACCGCCTTCGACGACGCCAAGCCCGACGACGGGCGCCTCGACATCGGCGTCGTGACGGCGAACGGCACGCTGCAGTGGGCTCGCGTCCTCAGCCGCATGGTGCTCGGGCGAGCCGATCGCTCGCCACTGGTCGACACCACCACCGGGTGCCGCATCGACGTGCGCTTCGACAGCAAGATCGTCTACGAGCTCGACGGCGGCGACCGGGCGCCCACGACGAAGCTGAAGGTGCGGGTCGAGCCGGGGGCGCTGCGAGTGTGCGTGCCCATCGACGAGGCCGCGGCGACGTGAGCACCGCGAGCCTCGTACCCGAAACCTGGGATCTCGACAGTGAAGACGCCCGCTCCACGTTGCTGCACACGGGGCGGCGCCGGTTGCTGGCCGACTCGTTCCGCCGATTGCGCGTCGCCGACGGTTTCAGCCACGCCCGATCCCTTGCCTTCATGACGACGTTGGTGCTCGTGCAGGGCCTGATCGCCGTCGTGGGCCTGGCCAGCGTGCTGGGGGGCTCGCGCATCAGCGAAGTCATCGTCAGCGCCGTGCAGGGCGCCGTGCCCGGCCCGGCCGGCCAGGTGCTCACCTCGGCCGTGGAGCAGGCGCAGAACGCCGGCTTCTCCCGCCGCTACCTCGCCCTCATCCTCGGTCTGGTCGGCACCCTCGTGACGAGCACGACGGCGATGGGTCAGATCGAGCGGGCCTTGAACCGGATCTACGGGATCGAGCAGGACCGTCCGACGGTGCAGAAGTACGGGTTTGCCTTCCTCCTCGCCCTCACCGCCGGCGCTCTCGCCACGGCCGCTTTCGCCGGGATGGCGTGGGGGCGCGGCGTCGGCGACTCGCTGCACAACGACGTACTCAGCACGTTGTGGGGGTGGGGCCGATGGCCCGCGGCCGTGCTGCTCATCACCGCCGCCGTCACCGTGCTGTTCCGCTGGTGCCCGCGCCGGCGCCAGCCGTCGTTGTCGTGGCTCGCCTACGGCGCCGGGCTGTCGGTCGGCGGCTGGGTGGTGGTGACCCTCGGCCTGGCCGGCCTGTTCCATTGGAGCAGCTCCTTCGGGGACACGTACGGGCCGCTCGCCGGCCTCGTCGGCCTCATGCTGTGGGCGTTGCTGTCCGCGATCACGCTGCTCTTCGGCGCGGCGGCCGCCGCCCAACTCGAGGCGGTCCGGGCCGGCGCACGCAAGCCGCAGGACGAGGAGAAAGTGGCCGAGTCCGAGCCCGACGCCGAGAACAAAGGTCTGGCGCAGCCCGTCGGCGCCCGATGACCGCCCCGGTGGAGTCGCCGGACAGCGGCGCCGAGGTCTCTGGCCGCGATCGGGTGCGGCGCGTGCTCGAGGGCGTCATCGGCGTGCCGGCAACGGAGGGCAACCGCATCGACGTCTTGCGCAACGGCGACGAGATCTTCCCCGCCATGCTCGACGCCATCGGGCACGGCCGCCACACCATCGACTTCCTGACGTTCGTCTATTGGGAGGGCGAGATCGGGCGCGAGTTCGCCCACCGGCTGGCCGAGCGGGCCGCCGAGGGCGTGCGCGCCCGCGTGTTGCTCGACGCGTGGGGCGCTCGCACGATGGAACGGTCCCTCATCGACCTGATGGCGTCGAAGGGCGTGCAGATCCGGTGGTTCCGGCCCCTGCGCCGGTTCTGGCCGAGTGCCATCAACCACCGCACCCACCGCAAGGTCCTCATCGTCGATGAAGCAGTGGGGTTCACGGGTGGCGTGGGCATTGCCGACGAGTGGCAGGGCGACGCTCGTGATGCCAGCGAATGGCGGGACACCCACTTCCGGGTCGCGGGCCCGGCCGTGGACGGGCTGCGAGCGGCGTTCCTCGACAACTGGGCCGAGACCGACGACGAACTCTTCGAGGACGGCGTCGACCGGTTCCCGGACCAGCCCAAGCCGGGCCAGTCGCTCGTGCAGTGCGTGCGCGGCGCATCGGAGTCGGGATGGAGCGACATGGCCACGCTCTTCCGCACCCTGCTGCAATTGGCCCAGCACCGTATCCGCATCACGACGCCGTACTTCGTGCCCGACGCCGATCTGGGCGACCGGTTGTGCGCCGCCGCCGACCGCGGCGTCGACGTCCAGGTGCTCCTGCCGGGACCGGTGATGGACAAGCGCTTCGTGCAGGTGGCGGCCGAGGGTGAGTACGAGCGACTGCTCGAACACGGGATCGCCGTCTGGAACTTTCAACCGACGATGCTCCACGCCAAGGCGATGACGGTCGACGGGCTCGTGGCCAACATCGGATCGGCCAACTTCAACCCGCGGTCGGTCACGTGGGACGAGGAGATCAACGTCGTCGCCCTGGATGCGGAGCTGGCGTCCGTGCTCGACGATCACTTCGACACCGACCTCGAACGCAGCGTGCGGATCGAGCCGGGTCGGTGGCGCCGCCGGTCGGTCCTCCAACAAGCGACCGAGCGGCTTGTCGCGCCGGTGCGCCGGTACTTCTGAACCCGTTTGTCCATCGGTTCGGGCGGGTACGCACGTCTCAACCGTTGGAGGTGACGAACATGATGAGGTTCAAGCTGGGTCTGCTCCTCGGATTCGGCGCCGGCTGGGCCGTGGGCACCGGCCGAGCGGCCGAGTTCTGGCGTGAGGTCCAAGACCGCGCCTCGACCCGGACCGGGAATCGTTCCAAGTTCTCTGGGTCCACCGGCGGCGACTCGACCCACGAGGGATCGTCCTTCAGCGATCGGACGAGCATCAGCGCGTGAGCGCGCCATGATGGGCACATGATGGAGAGGGAGGACAGCGTCGTGCGGCTCGAACTCCCGATCGATACCAGGTACATCAGAGTCGCCCGCCTGGTCGCGAGCGGGATGGGCTCGACGGCGGGCCTCGACGTGGAAGGTGTCGACGATCTGCGGATCGCCGTCGACGAGCTGTGCGCCGCGCTCTTCGAGCTCGCCAACGGTGGTCCGGTCTCGCTCACGTTTGCCCTGAACGAAGACGGCGTCGAGGTGGAGGGTCACGCGCCCGCGGCGCCGTCGGCCCACATCGACATGGAGCGTTTCGCGCTCTCCGAGCAGATCCTCGGCGTCGCGTGCGACGGCTTCTCGCTCGACGTCGATGGCGGCGTCGCGCACTTCAGCCTGCAAAAACGACGCTGACGTGTCGCCCAACGACGACGCGGTCCTCGAGCGCTTCCGCGAGTATCGGCACAGCGGAGATCGCGTCGCCCGCAACCAACTGGTGGAGGACCATCGGTGGATCGCCCTGCGCTGTGCGCGACGATTCGAAGGGCGAGGCGAACCGCTCGATGACCTGATTCAGGTCGCGCAGCTCGGTGTGCTCAAGGCCGTCGAGCGCTTCGATCCCGAGCACGGCGCCGCCTTCCCCTCCTTCGCCATGCCCACGGTCATGGGTGAGCTGCGCCGCCACTTCCGCGACCGGACGTGGTCGGTCGGCGTACCGCGCCGGCTCAAGGAACTGCACGTGTCGTTGGGGCGCGCCGTCGAACGGTTGAACCACACGCTCGGGCGCCAGCCCAGCGTCGAGGAGTTGGCCGAGGAACTGCGCGTCACCGCGGACGACATCTTGGAGGCCCTCGACGCTGGCGCCGCCTACCGCACGGCACCGCTGACCCGGCCCGAGGACGACAGCGACCGCGAGCCGGCGGTCCTCGGTGCGGAGGACGGCGAGCTGGCCCAGGTCGACAGCCGGATGGCGGTCCGCCGCCTCCTCGACACCCTGCCGCCGCGCGAGCGCACTATCGTCTACCTGCGGTTCTTCGGTTCGTTGACCCAACAGGAGATCGCCGAACGCCTTGGCATGAGCCAGGTGCATGTCTCGCGGCTCCTGCGCCAGTGCATGAACCAGCTCCAGTCCGCGTTCGAGGAGGACCCTGTTGGCGACAATGGCGTCTAACCGCCGGTGACCGTGGGGTACGGAACGGCGGGGCCGGGTGTGGCCGCGCCCGGATAGACGGAGCAGGATGGAAGCTCAGCGTCACGCCAGTGTCGCCTTGCCGGCCGCGACCACGGCGCCACGGGACGCGCGCCGCTTCACGGTGGAGACGTTGCAGGAGTGGGGAGTCGATGCTGTTAGTGAAGAGGCCGAGCTGATCGTGAGCGAGCTCGTCACCAACGCCTTGCGTCACGCCAGCAGTCCGTCGCGAGTGGCGTTGTCGGCCGGCGACAGTTGCCTCCGGATCGAAGTCGCCGACGACGGCCGGGGTGGCGCCGTGCGCCGTCATGCCGTGCCGGAGGACACCAGCGGCCGCGGCCTCATGCTGGTCGAGGCCATGGCCGACCGTTGGGGTTCGCACCACGACGGTCACGAGCACGTGGTGTGGTGTGAGATCGCGTTGTGATCTGCTAGGCCTACCATTGGGAGGGAGGTGAACTTCGTGGCCGACGATCCGGGATCTCTGCAGCTCAGCGTGGCCGAAGCTGGCGGCAACGCCGAGGTGAGCGTCCGCGGCGAAGTCGACATCCACACCTGCGCGGACCTGGAGCGGACGCTCACGACCTTGGCCGACAAGGGCGTCCAGGTGATCACGCTCGACCTCGGTGAGGTCGCGTTCATCGACTCCTCCGGACTGCGCGCCCTCGTCGTGGGGCACAAGGCGTTGCAGGACCACGGCGGATCGCTGGTGGTGGCCAACCCGTCGTCGTCGACAGCTCGCCTCCTCGAGGTCACCGGGCTCGACGGCCTCTTCGACGTCGAGTCGTAGTGTCCTGACGCGGTGACCGTCGTTCCACGCGTCGTCGTTTTCGCGCCGGCGCCCATCCTCACGGTGTCGATCGAACGAGACACCACCGGCACCGAAGAGGTACACGTCCACGCGGGTGGCCAAGGTGTGTGGGTGGCGCGGTTGCTGCGCTCCCTCGGCTGCGAGCCGGTCGTGTGCGGACCGTTCGGCGGTGAGACCGGCGCCGTGGCCCGCTCGATCCTCGAACGCGATGGGGTGGTTCTCGCCGCGGTGGAGGTGGCCGGGGCCAACGCCGCCACCGTCGACGAGGGTGTGCAGGAGGAGCGGCGCGTCATCGCCGAGACGCAGCCCGACGCCCTCGACCGTCACGAGCTCGACGACCTCTACGGCGTGACCCTCGGCGCCGTCGCCGGTGCCGGGGCCATCGTCATCACGGGAAGCATCTGGGGCCACGTCATCCCCGCCGAGACGTTCGGCCGGCTGGCATCGGACGTGGCGTCGCTCGGCGTTCCGGCCATCGCCGACCTGAGTGGCGATCAGCTGCGCGCCGCCCTCGAGCACAGTGTCGCCGTGCTCAAGGTGAGCGACGAGGAACTGGAGCGCGACGGGTTCCTCACCGGGCCCGCCGAGGCTGACGTCCTCGCCGCCATCACGGCTCTGCGGGGATCGGGCGCCCGCGACGTCGTCATCTCCCGGGCCGGCGAACCGGTGCTGGCGGCGATGGGATCCCGTTGCTACCGGGTCACGGGGCCGGCCCTCGAGGTGGTCGAGGCGCGTGGCTCGGGCGATTCGATGACGGCCGCCCTCGCCGCCGGCACGGCGTCAGGCCTCGCCGCCGAGGCGACGCTGCGGCTCGCCGTGGCCGCCGGTGCCGTCAACGTCACGCGCCACGGTCTCGCCGGCGCCGAGGGCGACGTCGTCCGCCGCCTCGCCGACACCGCCGTCACGGTCGAGGACCTCGGGCCCACCGACCGGTCGACGAGGGAGATTCGGTGAGGCGGGCGGTGATCTCCTCGGGCCGGCGCACGACGGTGCCTGGCGCCACCGTGCACAGGCCGGCCAGGGCGGTGAGGGTCGGGTGACCGGCGGCGAGGAGGGCGGTGTCGCTCGCAGGATCGAGATCGGCCTTCGTGTCCCGGAACTCGAACTGCAGCCCTCCTTCCACCGACGCCACCGCCGCCCGCACCGAACCGAAGGTGTCGAGGGTGGCCCAGGTGAGCGGCTGCAGGTCGGCGGCGGGCCGGGCCGGCACGTTCAGGTTGAGGGCGGTGCGACGGGGCGCTTCGGCCAGCCACGTGAGCACCTCGACCGCGATCGCGGCCGCTGTTTCCCAATACCACCGGTCGCTCTCGACCAGGCTCACGGCGAGGCCTGAGGAGCCGAAGTTCTGGGCCGTGAGCACCGCCCCGACCGTGCCCGAGTGCAAGATCGAGTGCCCGGTGTTGGGGCCGAGGTTCACCCCTGACGCCACGACGTCCGGCGGGTCACCGAAGGCGCCCAACACCGCCGCCATCGCGATCAGACCCGGCGGCGCCTTCATCGAGCAGGCCCGCACCGCGTCGCCGTTGGCGCGCAGGTCGACGGGCTGGACCCGGATCCGGTCCTGGGGCACGACCCGACCCAGCGACGCGCTGGAGCCGCTGCGGTCGTCCGCGGGCGCGACGACGAACGTCTCGTGGCCCGCGGCTTGGATGGCGCCGGCGAGGGCGACGAGCCCCGGCGACGCGATGCCGTCGTCGTTCGTCACCAACACGCGCAGCGATCTCGTGGTCACGGCCCTGAACCCCCCGGGACGGGTTCTGGCGGGTCGGGGATCGGTGGTTGCGGGTTCGGGCCCGGGCGCTGCGGCGGACCCGGCGGCGGTTCGGGGACGGGTCCCGGCCCGGGCGGATACGGATCACCAGGCGTGGTCATGTCCAGGTAACTACCCCGAATGCCGGACCGGTGAACCGCCCGCGGTGTGGGGGTCGCCGCCAACGGGTACGAGGACGCCATGGATGCCGCTGACGCCCTGCGCCAGGCCCAGGACAAGGCGTGCGCGTGCACGGCTTGCGACCTGTACCGCCATGCCACCCAGACCGTCTTCGGGGAGGGCCGGGTCCCCGCTCCGTTGATGCTCGTCGGGGAGCAGCCGGGCGACCGTGAGGATCTGGCCGGGCGGCCGTTCGTCGGCCCCGCCGGGGGCGTGCTCGACCGTGCCCTCGACGCCGCCGGCATCGATCGGAACGACGTCTACGTCACCAACGCGGTGAAGCACTTCCGGTTCGAGGTCGTGGGCAAGCGCCGCATCCACCAGAAGCCCAACACCACCCAGATCGTGGCCTGCCGGCAGTGGCTCCTGACGGAGCTCGACCTCGTGGATCCGTCGACGGTCGTCTGCCTCGGCGTCACGGCGGCGCGAGCGGTGTTCGGCAAGTCGGTGACGATCGGGCGCACCCGGGGCCGCGAGCACGAAGTCGACGGACGGCACGTCGTGGTCACCGTCCATCCCTCGGCGCTGCTGCGCGTGACCGACGGCGCCGAGCGCGCGTCGGTGACGGAGGCCTTCGTGGCCGACCTTCGGTTGGCGGCGCGCACGATCGCGGCCTGAGCTCGGTCAGCCCGGGCAGAGCAGCCGATCGAGGCCGGTGATGTCGAGCACCCGCCGGACGTTGGGCATCGGACGCAGCACGCACAGCACCAGTCCTCGCTCGGCGGCCTGGCGCCACGCATCGACGAGCACGGCCAGCGCCGTGGAGTCGATGAAGGTGACGCTGGCCAGGTCGACGTGCACCGCCCGGTCGGCGCGACCCACGGCGTCCTGGAGCACGATCCGGAAGGAGTCGGCGACGGCCAGGTCGAGCTCTCCCTCGGGACACACGACGATCGTCCCGCTTTCGTCCACCACCGCCACCTCTTCCGGCACGCTCATTGCATGGGGCAAGATGCCGGGTCAGAGGCCACTTTGGCATCACCTGAACGGGTGAACTTCGGAAAAGAGACTCATGGCACGACGACTGCGAGTCGCGTTGTTGAACGACTACGACGTCGTGGTGGCCGGCCTGGCCGCGCTACTGCAGCCGTACAAACGCCAGGTCAGCGTGGTCGACATATCGACGGGCCGGCCCACGCGGCGAGCGCCGATCGACGTCGTCCTCTACGACTCGTACGGCCGGCCCGGCCTGGATCTCAACCGAATTTCACGAACTGTTGAGCAAGACAACATCGGCCACGTCGCCGTCTTCACCTTCGACTTCCACCAGGACCTGATCGCCGACACGCTGGCCCGCGGCGCCACCGGTTACCTGTGGAAGGGATTGCGCAGCGACGAACTCGTGGATGCCCTCCAGCGGATCGGCGACGGCGAGGTGGTCGTGTCCGACGCCCGCCCGCAGACCCATCCCCTCGGCGCCTCCGAAGTCAGGTGGCCGCTGCGTGACCGCGGCCTCACTGCCCGTGAGAGCGAGGCCCTGGCCCTGCTGGTGTCGGGCCTGCGGAACCGCGAGATCGCCGACGCCATGTTCGTGAGCACCGACACCGTGAAGACGCACCTCGCCAACGTCTACCGGAAACTCGGTGTGCGCAACCGGGCCGAGGCCGTCG
>DASXAI010000396.1:0-6349 GCA_036406775.1 Acidimicrobiales bacterium | reverse complement strand
GAGTTGCGGATCGTGACTCGCTTCAGGACGTACTTGCGGCCGGGCACCGCCTGCACGCCGAGCGACACGTTGCCGTCGCCGTTGGCGGGATCGCCCACCTGCGTGTTGGCGTGGGCGGCGTCGAACGGACGGACTTCGCCGCCGCCGATGCGAGAGACCGGGGTCGCGCGGAGGTTGCCGTCGAGGTCGGCGGTGCGGTTGGCGGTATCAGCCGTGCCGATGAGCCGTTCCTTGATGGCGGCCGGATCCTCGTCGGGATGGGCCTGGCGCAGGAGCGCGGCGGCCGCCGCCACCACCGGCGTGGCCCCGGAGGTGCCGCTGAAGGGCCGTTCGACGGTGCCGGAACCGGCCACGGCCGACGTCCACGCGCCGGGCGCACCCACGTCGGGCTTGACAGCGCCGCCGATCTGCGACGGCCCGCGCGACGACGTGTCGGCCATTGTGTTGGCGAGCGAGATCCGGTCGGCAGGATCGATGCTCACCTGCACCGGGCCGGACGCCATCGCCGTCTTCAACAGCGCGCCATTGGCGAGGCTGATGAACAGCGCCGGCACCCGCGGGTCACCGAGCCCCAGGTTGAGTTGCGGCGGCACCTCGTCGCGGTCGTCGACGAGGATCACGGCGAGGGCGCCCGCGTCCGCCGCGTTCGACGTCTTGAGACTGGCGTCGCAGGTGCCGCGGTCGATGACGGCGACGGTGGCCGTGCTCGGGTCGAAGTTCGAGAAGTTGGACGGATCGCAGCCCAGGCTGGCCGGGGTGCCGGTGGGGCCGACGGCTCCGGTGGGCACGGCCAACTGGCCCGAGACGACGTCGGCCGGCGCCGGCGACCACGTCTGGGGGACGGCGTAGGTGATCGTGTTGCCCGGCAGCCCGGCGATCGTGGGCGACACGACGTGGATGGGCAGGAGCGAGGCGCTCGGCAGGGCGGTCTCGGCGACCGAGATCGCACCTGGCGACACGGACGGCTGACCGACGATCCACGGCTTGTCGCCGTCGTTGCCGGCGGCGACGGCCACCACGACGCCGGCGCGCACGGCGTTGGACACGGCGAGGGTGCCGGCCCCTTCGGGCTGGCCGTACAGCGAGCCGAACGACATGTTGATGACATCGACGGCGTCGCTCATGTCACCGTCGTGGTTGGGGTCGAGGGCCCAGTCGATCGCTTGGAGCACAGCGTTGCCGTCGCACGCGGTCGTGCGGGCCGAGCACGCCTTGAGGGCGTACAACTGGGCGTTGGGCGCCAGTCCGAGGTGTGTCCCGTCGGTGCTGGCGCCGGCGAGGATGTCGGCCACGTGGGTGCCGTGGCCCTCGAAGTCGATCGGGTTGGGATCGGGGACGGCGGCACCGTTGGGCCACGACTCACCGACGAAGTCGCGCCCACCGATCACCTTGGCGCCCGGACCGAACAGCTTGGCGCAGTCACCCGTCGGCGCCACGTTGCGGGGTTGGCTTGCATCCTCGGCGACACCGTCGCCCGGCGGCGTGCCGTAGCACTGCGTGTAGGCGGCGGGCGTGCCAGGGCCACCGAGGTTGGCGTGCGTGAAGTCGATGCCGGAATCGATGATGGCAACGCGCTCGCCCGTGCCGTCGAGGCCTTCGTCGCGGAGACGATCGATGTTCAAGTACTGCGCCGCCTCGGCGAGGCTGCCCGACGGCACCGGATCGTCCCGGGGCCACGAGAGCTCGAAGGCGGGAACGCGCAACACTTCCGTGACGCCCGCCAACGCCGCCAACTTCGGGATGGCCGACGCGTCGGTGTGGACGACGACACCGTTCAACGACCGCGACAGCGTGCCGATCTCCTTGGCGCCGGCGCCGGCGGCGGCGTGCGCAACCGAGCGCTGCTGCGCCTCGGCCGCGGCCACCGTGGCGCGCTGCGTACCCGCATCGGGAAGGTTGCCGTCGCGCGTGGCGTTGGGTGCGACGGTCTCGGCCAACGCCGGGCGGCTCAGCCGCAGCACGACGTCGACCGGGCCCGTGACGTCGGCCAGGCCGGCTTCGACGGTGGCGGTGGGTGCCGAATCCTCGGCCGCGGCGGGGGCGCGGGCCAGCACGGGGGTCGCCGCCCAGAGCGCCATCGGCACCAAGCCGACGGCGACGAGGGCCGTTCGCCGAGTGCGTTTCATCCCGGGAGTCGCCTTCCGCCTGTGGGCCGGAACTTCACTCTCTATGACAGGCGGGTTACTAGCAAGCGGATCAGGGGTTTTTCCCGGGTGAATGAGCCGAATGGCCTACGCCCGCATGAGTTCGGCCACCCGAAAGGCCAGGTCGATCGACTGCCGGGCGTTGAGCCGGGGATCGCACACCGTCTCGTAGCGCTCGTCGAGGTTGACGTCGAGGACCTCCTCGGCGCCGCCCAGGCACTCGGTGACCTCTTCCCCCGTCAGCTCGACGTGCACGCCGCCCGGCCACGAGCCCTCGGCCCGGTGGGCCCGCACGAACCCGGCGATCTCGGCGCAGATGTCGTCAAAGTGACGCGTCTTACGGCCGTTGGCGGCGGTGAACGTGTTGCCATGCATGGGATCGCACGCCCACGCCACCGGATGGTCGGCGCGGGCGACGGCACGGATCAACGGCCGCAACTGGTCCTCGACGCGGTCGGCGCCCATGCGGGTGATCAGCGTGAGCCGTCCGGGTACGCGATCGGGGTTCAACACCGCGCACAGCTCGAGCACCTCGTCGGTCGACGCTGTCGGCCCGAGCTTGCAGCCGAGCGGGTTGCCCACGCCGCGCAGGAACTCGACGTGGGCGCCGTCGAGCTGGCGGGTGCGCTCACCGACCCACACGAGATGCGCCGAGCAGTCGTACCAGTCGTCGGTGAGGGAGTCCTGGCGCGTGAGCGCCTCCTCCCAGCCGAGGATGAGCGCCTCGTGACTCGTGTACATGTCGACCTCGTGCAGCTGGAAGGTGCTCTCGATCTCGATGCCGCACGCGCGCATGAAGCGCAGCGCCCGTTCGATCTCGGTGGCCAGCTGCTCGTAGCGCTGCCCCTCCCGGCTGGTGGCGACGAACTCCTGCGTCCACGCGTGCACACGCGAGAGATCGGCGAAGCCGCCCTTGCTGAAGGCACGCAGCAGGTTCAGCGTGGACGCCGCTTGGTGGTACGCCTGCACGAGGCGGTCGGGATCGGGCATGCGGGCGGCGGCAGTGGGCGCCGCGTCGTTCACGATGTGGCCCCGGAACGACGGGATGTCCTCGTCGCCGACCCGCTCGGTGGGCGACGACCGGGGCTTGGCGAACTGGCCCGCGATGCGGCCGACCTTCACCACCGGTACGCCCAAGGAATAGGTGAGGATGACGGCCATCTGCAGGATGACGCGCAGCTTCTCCCGGATGTTGACGGCGGAGAACGTCTCGAAGCTCTCGGCGCAGTCGCCGGCCTGGAGGAGAAAGGCCCGGCCAGCGGCCACGTGCCCCAGGGCGGCAGTGAGGTTGCGGGCTTCCCCGGCGAAGACGAGTGGCGGGAAGGACGCGATCTGCTTGAGGGCCCGCTCCACGGCGACGTCGTCGGGCCACGGCGGCTGCTGCTCGGCGCGTCGCTCGTGCCATGTCGACGGTGTCCAGGGCCCGGTCACAGCGCACCAGGCTAGAGCGGCGACCGCCCCGCCCCCCTTCGGTTTCACGCTGCCCCTTCGGTTTCACGCTGGTTCATCCACGTCTGGCGTGGATAGATCAGCGTGAAACGGGTGGGTGGGAGTCGGGAACGCGCCACCGCCGCCACGTTGGGGGCTCGTGGCGGCGGTGTCACAGCGCTCTGCCCGTGGGGGGACGGGCGGCGCACGCTGGCCGGATAGGCGGGGGGAGGGGTGCCTCAGGCGGCCAGGATCTTGGCGGCGTCATCCTTGAGACCGGCGACGGCTCGCTTGACGAGCCGACGGGCAGCCTCAGCGGTGACACCGAGGTTCTCGCCTACTTCCCGGAAGCTCTGGCGGCGTCCGTCGAGCAGGCCGAAGCGGGCTTCCACGGCGAACCGTGCCCGCTTGTCGAGGGTGGACAGGAGCTCGTCGAGCAGTTCGCCGTCGACCGCCGCCATGACGGCGTCCTCGGGCGTGCCCTGCTCGTTGGGGATGAGGTCGACCAGGGTGGTGTCGCCGTCGTCGCCCACCGTCCGGTCGAGGGAGACCGGTGTGGAGAGACGGTGGAGCCGGGCGCTCTCGGCGTCGAGCTCCTCGCCGTCGCCCGACGCCTGGCGGAGGGCGGCGCGCAGGCTCGCCGAGCGGTCGCCCGGGAGCCGTACGAGGCTGGCCTTCTGGTCGAGAGCCCGGCCGATGGCCTGGCGGATCCAGAAGGTGGCATAGGTCGAGAACTTGAAGCCTCGGCGCCAGTCGAACTTGTCGACGGCGTGCTCGAGACCGAGGTTGCCTTCCTGGATGAGGTCGCCCAGGTCCATGCCCTGGGGAAGGGGGTAACGGCGGGCGATGCTGACCACGAGCCGCAGGTTGGCCCGGATGAACCGGTCTTTGGCGGTGGCCGCGTCGGCAACGGCGCGCTCCAGATCGGGGCCGGTCTCGCCGGCAGCCAAGCTCTCGGCTGCCTCTCGGCCGGCCTCGATCACGCGCGACAGCGACCGCTCCTCCTCCGCCGTGAGGAGGGCGACCTTGCCGATCTCGTTGAGATAGAGGCCCATCGAATCATTCATGTCAGTGCTTTCAACCGTTGGATGCCTTCAAGGATTCCCGAGGGCGGTGTGGCGAACGCCACACCTCGTGCCCGAACTCTTCCCTAACTACGCTCCCGAGATGCCTGCGGATGCCTACGGGCCCCACACTGCCCTCCTGGTGGTGGATATTCAGAACGATTTCGCCGATCCGGCGGGTTCCCTCTACGTGCCCGGCGGCGAGGAAGTCGTAGACCTGGCCAATCGCGAAATCGAGCGGGCCCAGGCGGCGGGCGCCAAAGTGACCTATTCCCAGGACTGGCATCCGCACGAGACGCCCCACTTCGCCGACCACGGGGGCGTCTGGCCCGTCCACTGCGTCCGGGATTCGTGGGGCTCGGCGTTCCACCCTCGGCTCGTCCTCGCCGGCGAGGTCGTCCAGAAGGGCAGTGGGGGCGAGGACGGCTATTCGGCCTTCACCGTCCGGGACCCCGTCTCGGGCCGGGAGCGCCCGACCCGGCTGCTCACCGTGCTGCGATCGCTCGGGGTCACTGACCTGGTGGTCGTCGGTCTGGCGCTCGACTACTGCGTCCATGACAGCGTCATCGACGCCGTGCGGCTGGGTCTGCACACGACCCTGCTCGAGGAGGGGACCCGTCCCGTGGAACGACAGGCGGGCGACGGCGACCGGGCCAAGAAGCGACTGTCGGCGGCAGGGGCCCAGATCCGGTGACGCAGGCGCTTGGCCTCTTCACCGATCTCTACGAGCTCACGATGGCGGCGGCCTTCCTGCGCCAGGGTCCCCGCGAGCAGGCGACCTTCGACCTGTTCGTCCGGTCGCTGCCGGAGAACCGCCAGTTCCTCGTGGTCGCCGGTATCGATACGGCCGTGGAGCGGCTCCGGGCCTTCACCTTCGACGAGTTCGCGTTGGCCTATCTCGGCTCCCTGGGCCTGTTCGACGAGGCCTTCCTCGAGTACCTGGAGACCTTTCGGTTCGGCGGTGAGGTGCGGGCGATCCCTTCCGGCGAGCTCGTGTACGCCGACGAGCCCATCCTCTCCGTGACGGCGCCGATCGTCGACGCCCAGCTCCTCGAGACGCTGCTCATCAACACGGTCGGGTTCGAGACGATGGTGGCGTCGAAGGCGGCCCGGGTGGCACAGGCGTGCCGAGGGAAGTCGTTCGTCGACTTCTCGGCCCGGCGCGACCACGGGTTGGAGGCGGCACTGGCCGTCACCCGGGCCGCGCACGTCGCCGGCGCCGCGGGCACGTCGCTCATCGAGGCCGGCTGCCGGTACGGGTTTGCCTTGTCGGGCACGATGGCGCACTCCTTCGTCATGGCCCACGACCACGAGATCGACGCCTTCCGGTGCTACTTGCGGCAGTTCGGGCCGGCGTCGGTGTTGCTCGTCGACACCTACGACACGTGCGAGGGGACGCGGCGCGCCGTCGAGGCGATGCGGCTCGAAGGAGTGGCGGCCCACGGCATCCGCATCGACTCCGGCGACCTGGCCGCCCTCGCCGTCGACTGCCGCCGCATCCTCGACGACGGCGGGTATCCGGGCGTGCAGATCCTCGTGTCCGGCGATCTCGACGAGCACCGCATCGCCGCCGTCCTCGACGCCGGCGCGCCGATCGACGCCTTCGGGGTCGGTACCCGGATGGGCACCAGCGCCGATGCGCCCTCCCTCGGCATGGTCTACAAGCTGGTCGAATTGGGCGGCCAACCGCGGCTCAAGCTGTCGCCGGAGAAA
>DASXAI010000395.1:0-2787 GCA_036406775.1 Acidimicrobiales bacterium | reverse complement strand
GAGCGGCCCTTCGTGCAGGTGATCTTCGACCTGGAGGTGACGCGGATGGCGTTCGGTCGAGTGGCGCTCATCGGGGACGCGGCCTTCGCGGTGCGGCCCCACGCCGCCGCAGGGACGGCCAAGGCTGCCGCCGACGGCTGGACGTTGGCGACAGCACTCGCCGCCAACGCCGACATCGACGCGGCGCTGCAACAGTGGGAGCCGGGCCAGCTCGCCCTCGGACGCCAGCTGCTGGAGCGGACCCGCCGCATCGGGACCCGCTCGCAGGTGACGGGCGACTGGGAGCCGGGCGATCCCGAGCTCATCTTCGGCCTGTACGGGCCGGGCCGATGAGCACGGTCGCCGACACCATGGCCGACGCGGCGGGCGAGCTGGTGGCGTCGCTGACGCCCGACCAGCGCGAGCTGGCGGCGTGGCCGTTCCCGTCCGACGACGAACGGCAGCGATGGTTCTACACGCCGACCGATCACGGCGGGTTGACGCTCCATCAGATGGAGGCGCCGCAGCAGCGGCTGGTGATGCGGCTCGTCGCCAGCGGTCTGTCGAGGCCGGGCTACGTCACGGTGGCCACGATCATGGGCCTGGAGAACGTGCTCGACGAGCTCGAGGGTTGGAGGGCCGCCTTCGACCGCCCGCGCGGCCGCGACCCGTCGATGTACTACGTGCGCGTCTTCGGAACGCCCGAGCCGGGCGGCACGTGGGCGTGGCGCTTCGGCGGGCACCACGTGTCCATCAACCACCTCGTCGTCGACGGGGAGGTGGCGGCGTCGACGCCGTGCTTCTTCGGTGCCGACCCCGCCTCGTCGCCGCTGCTCGGCCCGCACCCGCTACGCCCGCTGGCCGGCGCCGAGGACAACGCCCGGGATCTGGTGCGGGCCCTCGATCCGGCTCAGGCGGCGCAGGCCATCGTGTCGCCGGTGCCGCCCGTCGACCTGGTGGGCGCCAACCGGTCCCGTCTCACGGACGGCGACCTGCCGCTCCCGCTGCCCGCCATCTGGCGCCGGCCGTTCGACGAGCCGCTGCACTCGGCGATGGAGGCGACGCAACAGCGGGCCGAGGACAGCGTGGGACTGCGGCCCGAACACCTCGAGGCCGTCCGGTACACGACGGCACCGAAGGGGGTGCCGGCCACGGCATTGACGGCGATCCAGCGGGACACGCTGCGGGCGCTGCTCGACGTCTATCTCCACCGGCTTCCCGACGCGCTGGCCGAAGCCGAGGCGGCCAAGTACGCCGGCGACGGCATCGGGGCGCTGTGGTTCCTGTGGGCCGGCGCCACTGCGCCCGGCGAGCCGCACTACTACCGGGTGCAGGGCCCCCGGCTCGTCGTCGAGTACGACAACACCCAGCGGGGCGTGAACCATGCCCACGCCGTCTGGCGCGACCCCGTCAACGACTTCGGCGCCGACGTCCTAGCCGCCCACTACCGCACCTCCCACCGGGCGTAGCCCTCGACTTCGAGGGTGTCGGCCAGCTCCGGCCCGCCTGAGGCGACGATGCGGCCCTTGGCCAGGATGTGGACGGCGTCGGGCTTCAGCTCGTGGAAGAGGCGGGTGTAGTGGGTGATGGCGAGCACGCCGAGGGCGGCGTCGTGCGTGAGGGCTTCCACCCGTCGGGCGCAGGCCCGCAGGGCGTCGACGTCGAGGCCCGAGTCGAGCTCGTCGAGGATGGCGATGGCCGGCTCGAGCACGGCGAGCTGCAGCGTCTCGTTGCGCTTCTTCTCGCCGCCCGAGAGATCGACGTTCAGAGGCCGGTCGAGGAAGCGGGCGTCGAAGCCGATGCGGGCGGCCTCGGCGCGCAAGCGAGCGTCGAGATCGTCGGCCCGACGGCCCCGGGCCCCCAGCGCCTCCGCGAGCACGGCGTCGAGCCGCACGCCCGGCACCTCGGTCGGGTACTGCATGGCGAGATACAGACCGGCGGCGGCGCGCTGCCACGGCTCGAGGGCCAGCACGTCGACACCGTCGAGCGTGACCGATCCACCGACCACCTCGTAGCCGGGCCGGCCCATCACGACGGCGGACAGCGTGGACTTGCCCGCGCCGTTCGGTCCCATGACAGCGTGCACCTCGCCGGTACTCACCGTGAGGTCGATGCCGTGCAGGATCTCGGTGCCGTCGACGGCGGCCCGCAGGTCGCGGATGGCGAGCGTGGTCACGACGGCACCCGCACGATCACGTCGCCGTCGCGGACCTCGACCTCGTACACAGGCACGGGTTGCGTCGCCGGCAGAGACTGCGGCTCGCCGTCGACGAGGGAGAACGTGGAGCCGTGCTTCCAGCACTCGATCTCCCGCTCGTCGCAGATGATCTCGCCCTCGGACAGCGACACGTTGGCGTGGCTGCAGATGTCGCTGACGGCGTACACGTCGTCGCCGCACCGTACGAGGGCCACCGGGTGGCCGTCGACCTGCACGCGCCGAGCGGTGCCGGGCTCGAGGTCGGCGAGGCGCGCCACCACGGTCTCGGTGGTCACGCCGCCCGCCGGTCGAGCTTGGCCGCGATGGCCCGCCGCAGCTCGGGCACGACGTGCGGGGCCGGCAGGCGCTCGAGCACCTCGTCGAAGAAGCCGAGCACGATGAGACGCTCGGCCGTGGCCGGCGGCACGCCGCGGCTCTCCAGGTAGAAGCGCTGGTCGGCATCGATGGGACCGACGGCCGAGGCGTGGCTGCAGCGCACGTCGTTGTTCTCGATCTCGAGGTTCGGCACGCTGTCGGCCCACGCCCCCTCCGAGAGCTTGAGGTTGCGGTTGGTCTGGAAGGCGTTGGTGCCGGGCGCGTCCTTCCGCACC
>DASXAI010000394.1:0-2707 GCA_036406775.1 Acidimicrobiales bacterium | reverse complement strand
AGCTCGGCGAGGGCGAGGATGCTGCGCCGGGAGACGTCCCGGAGGTGGTGAAGGCTGCCGCCGTGGGTGCGCTGGATCGTGTCGAGGAGCACGCCCTCGCGCAGAGCGCTGTCGCTCACCGTCATGGCGTCGACGCCGAAGGTCTCGAAGACCCCTTCGAGGATGAGGGCTCCGGCGAGGATGATGTCGGCCCGGCCGGCCTCGAGGCCGGGGAGCTTGGCCCGGGCCGTCACGGAGCGGGCGCCCACGAGCTGCTTCACGATGACGGCGAGTTCCTCGGCCGACAGCGTGGCGGCGTTGAGGGTGCGGACCGGTTCGCCCGCCTCGGCGCGCGCCATCGCCGCCAGCGCCAGGATCGTGCCCGACGAGCCGACGGCGATCTCATAGCCGTGGGTCTCGACCTCGCGGCTGAATACCGACAAGAGCGAGCGCACGTGCGTCCGGCAGGAGCTGACCGCGCCGGGATGGAGGCGCTCGCCGCCGAAGAAGCGGCTCGTGAGCCGGACGGCGCCGATCTTCAGGCTGCGGGAGGCGAGGACCTCACCTCGTTGGCCGATGAGGAGCTCGGTGCTGCCGCCCCCGATGTCGCACAGCAGCAGCCGCCGATCGAAGACTGCGAGCGACTGCAGCACGCCGAGGTGGATGAGGCGCGCCTCCTCGATCCCCGAGATCACCTCGACGTCGACGCCGGCTTCCTCGCGGGCCCGCCGGACGAATTCGTCGTGGTTCTCGGCCTCCCGGACGGCGCTGGTGGCGACGGCGCGCACGGGCGCGTCGGAGATGTCGGCGATCTGCTTGAAGCGCTGCAGCGTGGCGACACCGCGAGCGATGGCGGCGGCCGACAACCGCTTCATGTCGCCGCCGCCCGAGCCCAGACGCACCATCTCCTTCTCGCGGGTGATGACCTCGAAGCGTCCTTCGCCCGCGACCCGCGCCACCACCATGTGGATCGAGTTGGTGCCGACGTCGATGGCGGCGAGCGTGCGCGGGCTCAAGCCGTCATCACGAGAGAGCGTCATTTGAGACCGCAGCCGTCGCCGCCCTGCAGGGTGCCCCGCCGGAACGACTCGATTCGTTCGAAGACGGTGCCGGACTGGTCGGTGCCGCTGCTGGCGGCGCCGAAGCGGAGGAACGCGATCACACCCTCGTCGAGGTCGCCGGGAGAGAGCCGGAGACGGTCCGAGTTCTCGCGCTGGCGCGGAAGCGTGCTGCGGGTCCACACGCCGGTGAGGCAGTCGCCGTCCAGCGACCGGTCCTTGCCCGTGAGGTTGATGCCGAGCCGGGTCATCATGGCGTCAGACCAGGCGTTGGCCAGCAGGACGGACACGGCGAAGTCGCCGACGTCGTACACGGGTCCGGCGACGGCGTCCTCGTCGTAGGCGATGAAGTCGCCGTCGGGGCAGTACCACACGCGGCCTTCGGCGAAGGTGGCGTCGGGATGCAGCGACGGACAGGGGGGATACGGCCCGGTGGCCGGGTACGGCTGCAGGCCGCCGGCCAGCGTCCGATACGAGTGGCCGAGGGACGAGAAGGTGCTCTTCCAGAAGGTGTCGAGGTCCTGCATCGTGGCCGGCACGATGTCCTGGAGCGACAGGTTGCCGCCGGTGTCGACCTCCTGCTGGGTGCTGAAGCCGAACTCGATGACGGGCGGCGGGTTGGCGACGTAGGTGGCGCACTGCGACGCGCTGTTGGTGAACCCGTCCTGGAACGCCCCGACGCGATCGAAGCCGCTGCCGTGGGCGCCCTCGGTCTGGGCCGTCACACCTGGCGTGTCGCGGAACGTGATCATGCCGGAGAAGGCCAGTTTGAGCGTGTCGTCGTTCACCGTGAACGGGCCGCCGGCGACGGCCATGTGGGCCATCCACGCGCCCGCGAAGCAGTCGGCCTGCTGTTCCAGCACGATCGTGGGCTGGTCCATGACGCCGGCTCGGGCCTGCACGGCGTGGCCCAGCTCGTGGGCCACGATCATGCCGAGCACCGCGGCGCCGTACTGGCCGTAGATCGTGGGGAACAGCTGGGTGTCGTCGAAGGCGAGGAAGTCGCCGTCGGGACAGTAGAAGGCGTTGCCCTCGATGTCGGCGTAGCGGGTCGTCGGCTCACCGCACCCCGGGACGCCGCGGCGGCCCCGGAACACCGGCCAGATGCCGCCCTGCAGTTCGGGGAAGTCAGTCCCGTAGAGCTTGGGGAACGTCGTCCGCCAGAACGCCTCGATGTCGAGCAAGGCCGCCGACAGCGCCTCGTCGTACGGCTGCGGCGGACGGCGCGGATCGGGCTCGAACACCTCGGGCGAGCCGGGGGCAGTGGTGACGGGGACGGTGGCGTCGGCCGCGGTGTCGTCGGGCGTGGCCACGGCGGGCCGGGTCGGCGGCGGGGCCGGGTGCGGCTCGACGGACCCGAGGCTCGTGCACGCCGCCAGCGTCGCGACCGCCATCACCACCGCCGCCGTCACGGGCCGTCGGGCGCCCACGCCTGCCGAGGATACGAGCCGAGTCGCGCACTCACCCCGTTCGAGCCCGGATCCCCGTCGCTGCGACCCCGCGCCCTCTTCGCGCCCTTTTTTCGCCAGTAGCGCCCGTTGGGGCGGTTTCCGCCCCGAACAGCGACACAAGTGGGCAGTGAGGCACACGGTGAGGGGGTCCGAGCAGCCTCGGCTCCGTGAGCGCCTTCGACCGAGACCTTGCTGTCGTAGCCAAGAGGCAGTTCGGGG
>DASXAI010000393.1:0-18938 GCA_036406775.1 Acidimicrobiales bacterium | reverse complement strand
CCGAGCTCGAGGACCCGCTGCACCGGACCTTTCGCCGTCGCCAACAACGACGCCGCGTACGCCGCTTCCTCCGCGTAGTCGTCGCGCGGCGAGATCAGCGGCCACCACGCCGCCAGGTCGTCGTAGAAGCGGTAGCCGCTCACCCGGCGACGCGGTCGGTGATGAGCGAGTGCGCCTCCACCGGCTCGTCGAAGCCCTTCAGCACGCGCCGGCCGGCGGGTTCGAAGGCGAAGGCAGTGGCGGCGGCGGCCGTCGCGGCGTCGACGAGCAGCTCGTTGGGGATGGCCGTGTCAGCGAGCCGAGACGCCAGGTTGACGACGGGGCCGTAGTAGTCGCCGAGCCGGCTGATGACGTCGCCGAACACGAGGCCACCACGGGGCTCGAGGCCCTCGGTACCGAAGGCCCTCATGAGCTCGGCCGCCATGTGGCAGCCGCTGTCGGCGTCGAGGGCGGCGAACATGATCTCGTCGCCGATGTGCTTCACGACACGGCCGTTGCAGGCCGTCGCCACCTCGAACGCCCGCTCTTCGAACCGCCCGATGAGGGTCAGGAGATCGCTCGGCACCAGGTGCTGTGACAGCGACGTGAAGCCGACGAGGTCCACGAACCCGACGGCGAGGCGGAAGACGGCGCGCTCGGTCCCGCCCACCTGCGCCTGCCGTTGCAGCGCGATGGCCTGGCGGAGATGGTGGACGAACACGGCGCCGAGCGAATCGCTGAGCCTGAGGGCGGCCGCCGCAGTGGCGGCCAGATCCCTGGCCCAGGCGATGGTGTCGACGTCGGGGGCGCGATAGGCCGGCTCGACCGTCTGGACGTACAACGACACGGCGGCGTCGGCGACGCGGGCCAACGAGCTGCCGAGCACCCGTAGCAGCTCCTCGGCGCCGGGCAGACCCAGCTGGACGGCGTCCTCGGTGAACCGGGCGTCGCGCTCCGAGAACCCCGGACCGTCGGGTGCGGCCACGCCGAGCAGCTGCCAGATGGCCCGGACCCGATCGACGTCGGTCCCGGCGCGGGCGGCCAGATCGGCCACCGTGAGCTCGAGGCCCTCGCCCAGGATGGCGTCGCCGGCCAGCGCGGCCACGTTGCCGTCGACGGCGGCCAGCGCGATCTGGTCGTCAGTGACGCCCAGCGAGTGCAGGAACGCCCGCACGTCCTTCGAGACGTCGCTGCTCGGCACCTCCCGGACAGTAGCGACCGATACATTGACCCCATGGGGGGCAGTCTCGAAAACCTTCGCGTCATCGATCTCACCGACGACACGGGTCGCTTCGCCGGCAAGCTGCTGGCCGAGACCGGTGCATCCGTCGCGCAGTTGCGTCCCGGGTTCGCGGGCCCGCCGATGGTCGACGCCGCGGCGGCGGCACGCGGCGGCTTGCTCGACTGGTGGTACGACGGCGGCAAGCGCAAGGTGCCGCTCGATCTGTCCACCCCGTCGGGCCTCGACGCCTACCGTCGCCTGGTCGCCGGGGCCGATCTCGTGATCGAGACCGAGGCTCCGGGGCGGCTGGCCGAGTTGGGCGTCGATCACGCCGATCTCGTCGCGTCCAACCCGCGCCTCGTCCAGGTGTCGCTGACGCCGTTCGGCCGGACCGGCCCCCGCGCCAACTGGCAGACGAGCGACCTCGTGGCGGGCGCGTTGTCAGGTGTCCTGAGCCTCTCGGGCACGCCCGAGCGGGCGATCGGGGCGTGGGGCCGCCAGAACCTCAACTTCGGGTCGCTCATGGCGGTGATCTGCGGCCTGGCGGGCGTCCGGGCGGCGCGGGAGACCGGCACCGGGCAACACGTCGACTTGTCCCTCCACGAGGTGATGACGTCATCGGTCGAGAACCTCTTCTTCCAGTGGTGGTTCTCCGACCTCCTGCCACTGCCCCAGCGCGCCCTCCGGCAGGGCTCGCTGCACTGGATGGGCATCTACGTCGTCGCCAACGCCAAGACGGGGGCGTGCAACATCGCTCCCGTGCCACAGCCGGCCGTCCTGTTCGAGTGGATGGCCGAGGAGGGCGACGAGGAGGGCGCCGAGCTGGCGAAGCTCACCATCGAAGAGGCGCTCACCCAGGTGCCGCGGGTCATGAACGCGGTGAAGCGGTTCGCCCGTACCAAGGACTCGGGCGAACTGTTCCTCGAGGCCCAGCGCCGCCACATCGCCTTCGGTGAAGTCCAGACGGTGGCCCAGGTCGCGGCCAACCCGCAGTACGAGTTCCGCGGCACGTTCCGATCGGTCGAGGGCTTCGACCAGGTCCGGATGCCGGGTCCGTACGCGCGCTTCCACGGCACCCCGGCACCGCCGGCGGCGCCGCCCGCGCTCGAGCCGACGTCTGTCGATGATCTGCTGGCCGACTGGGGCGCCGTTCCCGACGCGCCGGCGGAGGGCCAGGCCCACCGGGGGCCGTTCTCGGGCGGCAAGCCGCTCGAAGGCGTCCGGATCGTCGACTTCACGTGGGTACTGGCCGGACCGTATGCCACCCGCATCATGGGCGACCTCGGGGCCGACATCCTGAAGTTCCAGAGCGCCGAGCGGGCCACGCTCGTGAACTCGCCCGACTACCCGTACTTCTACGTGTGGAACCGCTCCAAGCGGCTCGTCTCGCTGCACATGAAGAAGCCAGAGGCGCTCGCCGTCATCCGCAAGGTCGTCGAGCAGGCCGACGTCCTGATGGAGAACTTCTCGGCCGGCGTGCTGGCGCGATGGGGCCTCGACTACGAGTCGGTGAAGGCGTGGAACCCGGGCCTCGTCTACGTCAGCATGAGCGGCCCCGGCCACGAGGGCCCGTGGTCGAAGATGATCACGTACGCGCCCACGATCCACGCCCTGTGCGGGCTCACGTATCTCTCGAACCCCCCCGACCGGCTCGACATCGGCCCCGGCTTCTCGTTGAACGACCACGCCGCCGGCCTGTCGTCGGTGGCGGCCGTCCTGTCGGCGTTGGAGGCGCGCCGGCGCACTGGCGAGGGCCAGCACATCGACATCGCGCAGATGGAGACGGGCACCTACGTCATCGGTCCGGCCGTGCTCGACTATCTGTCGAACGGGCGCGAGGCCCATCCGGCCGGCAACGTGGACCCGTTCGGGCAGTGGGCGCCGAACGAGGTCTACCGCTGCGGCGACCAGGCGGAGGTGGCCATCACGTGCCGGGACGACGACGAGTGGGCGCGCCTGTGCGACACGGTCGGGTGGGGGATCGCCGATCTGGCCGCCGACGCCGGTCTGGCCACCGCCGCCGGTCGCATCGCCCGCCGCGAGGAGATCGACGAACGCCTACGCGAATGGTGTACGTCGCGTCCGGCAGCAGCGGCCGAGGCGGCGCTCCAGGCGGCGGGCATCCCCGCCGGCCGGGTGCAGGACGGGGCCGCGCTCATGGCCGACGTCCAGCACGAGGCGCGGGGGTTCTGGCGCCAGGCAGACCACCCGGTGTTCGGGCCACGGCCGTACGACCGGTTCCCGGCCATCTGGAGTGGCACCGATCTCGAGCCATACCTGCTGTCAGGCGCCTACGTGGGCGAGCACAACTTCGAGGTGTACACCGAGCTCGCCGGCCTGTCCGACGACGAGATCGGCGTGGCCATGGCCGAGGGCCTGTTCGAGTAGCGCCGCGGCGTCAGCCGGCGCGCCAGTACGAAGCGAGCGACCGGCGGTCCGGGGTGATCGCGAGCTCGACATCGACGTAGCGCCGCACCGCGGCGATGGCGGTGTGCTCGGCGCCGGCCCAGACGTAAGCCGGACCGGCGGGGAGCGACAGGCGGCGCAGCGCGTCGACGAGCCGCCCAGGTGCTCGTCGGCCGCGGCGGTAGACCCACCTGACGTCGACGCCGTCGCCGGCGGGAAGGTCGAGGCCCAGCTCCGGCGCCTCGACCTCGGCGACCACCACTGCTGGTGTGGCGGGCGGGCGTGACTCGAGGATGGCGGCCACCGCCGGCAGGCCGGTGTCGTCGGCCACCAGCAGGTACCACGCCGTGTCGGCGGCCGGCGCGAAGCCGTCGCGTGGACCCCACAACGCGACCTGATCGCCGGGCCGGCATGCTCGGGCCCAGCCCGAGACGACGCCCGGCCTGTCGTGCAGCACGACGAGCAGGTCGAGGGCGGCCTCGTCGGGCCGCCACGCTCGGACCGTGTAATAGGCGCCCGGTGGACGCGCGTCCCACGTGGCCGTCACCCCGGATGCGGACGGCATCACGTAGACAAAGGTGTCCGGGCCCAGCGGTGCGAACGACGCCAGGTCACCACCGGCCAACGTGACGCGACGCAGCCGTGGATGCACGTCGTCGACCTCGGCGACGCCGGCCTCGAACGCGCGGACCGATCGCAGCCGGGCCAGCTCGCGCTCGGCGCTCGTCTCACCCGGCTCGCCACAGGCCCGCCGGGCCGTCGCGACGAGCTCCAGGACGGCGGCGCCGAACGCTCTCGTGGACGGCGCCGGCGCGGGGAAGTCGACGCGGACGAGGGACCGGCGCCCGCCGTGCCCGACGCTGAGATCGAGGCCCTGCGCATCAGCCGCGACGACCTCGACGTCGGTGGCCGACGGCCGTCGGCCGAGGACGCGGCCCACGAGGAGCAGCGAGTCGGGATAGGCGCGGTTGAGCGCCTCGATGGTGCGTGGTTCCACCGTCAGGCGGAGGCCTCGGCCGACGTCAGGTCGTCGAGGATGTCGCACAGCGCCACCAGTCCGGCCCGGAAGCCCTGCAGCTGCTCCGGCGACAGGCGCTGCGCCAGTTCTCCGTCGACCTGTTCGACACCCGCCCGGACGGCGGCCGCCGCCGCCCGTCCCCGGTCGGTGAGCACGATGTTCAGGCGCCGGCGGTCGTCGGGGTTGACCTCCCGCTCGAGGTAGCCGCGCAAGACGAGGGTGTCGATCAGCTGGCTGGCGGCCTGCTTGGTGACCCCGAGCTCGCGGATCAGGCCGGCGGCGGTGCCACCGCGGTTGGCCATGCCGCCGAGGACGAAGGGGCCGTTGCGGGGCATGTCGTCGAAACCGGCCTCGGCGATGCGCTGGCCGATGGCGTGGCCGTAGGCCCGACGGGCCACACGGAGGAAGGCGGGGATGACGATGTCGTCGGGTGCGGTCTCCACGCCGTCCACCCTATGAACAAGCGCATTGACAGTCAAGAGACTTGACTAGCTGGCCGCGTTCGCATCCCCCCGTCGCCGATGTGACGGAAATCGACAACTGTTGGCGCTTTGCGTCACTTCGGCGGGAAGGGGCGGCCAGGGGCCCGGGCCTCAGGCTTCGGCGACCCGCTTGAAACTGGCGTTCTCCGTGGCCAGGGCCTTGCTGATCTGGCGGCCCACGAGCCGGCTGACGAGGCCCGAACCCGGCCCGGTCACGTCGAGGACGAGCGTGTTCGACGCGCCCGAACCGCTGGGCGTGACCGTGTGGCTCGCCGTCATCTGGGCGCCGAGCAGGCGAGCCTCCCACGTGAAGGAACGCTCCGGGTCGAAGGCGGTGACGGTCCACACCTTCGTGCGCTGACCGGGCTGCTTGACCCGGGCAGTGCTGGCGGCGCGGAACGGCCCGTCGTCGAGGCGCTCGACCTTGGTGATCGTCGGCGTGATCTCCGGCCACGACTCGACGTCGGTGGTGAGGGCCCAGACGCGCTCGGCCGGGGCGTCGATCTCAATGGTGTTCTCGAATCGCATGGCCGAAGTGTACCAAATGGTACAGCGGCCTACCATGTGACATGTGGACGCCCGCGCCGAGCTCCTGGACCGGGTGGTCGCCGACGTGGCCGAGCACGGTCTCACCGACCGCAGCCTGCGGGACATCGCCGCCGCCGTCGGCACGAGCCACCGCATGCTCCTGTACCACTTCGGCTCGCGCCAGGGCCTCGTGGCCGCCGTCGTCCAATCGGTGGAGGCGGCCCAACGACAGTTGCTGCGGGAACTGGCGACCGCCACGAGCGACCCGTCGATGCTCGTGATGGCGTTGTGGGACCGCGTGTCGTCGCCCGAGCTGCGCCCGTTCGTCCGGCTGTTCTTCGAGTCGCTCGCGGCCAGTGCCGGGTCCGACAGTGGGCGCGACCTGACGTCACCATGGCTCGACGAGGCCGCCGACATCAGCGCGGTGACCGGGATCGACGCCGATCCCGTCGACGTTCGTCTCGGCATCGCCGTCACCCGGGGCCTGTTGATCGACGTGCTGATGACCGGTGACGTCGAGGCGGCGACGGCCGCCTTGCGGCGATTCCTCGAACGCTGGCAGCCCTCGCGAGCGCCGGCGAGCCGGCGGTAGTTTCAACTGGACCATGACGTGGGACGCCGAACGGGCCTACCGAGACCATTTGACGGCAGTCGACGTGGCGGCGCTGGCGGATGTACTCGACGGTCGGCCGCTGCCCGGCATGCTGTCGTCGCCGGAGGTCGAGCAGGTGGTGTTCGGGGCGGAAGCGGCGCTCGATCCGGGTCGGGCGGTGTCGCCGTTCCTCACCTTCGCGGTGGCTGTGCACCGCGTGGCCGAACGGCTGGCCCGCACCACCTACGTCGACGAGTGGGTGGGCCCGCGCCAGCGGGTGCCGGTCTTCGCCGTCGAGCCGTTGCGCACGCTGCTGGCCGATCCGCTGCGGCGCTTCTTCTTCGTCGAGCTGCTGGCGTCGTACACCCACGTCGTCAGCGGCAGCACGTGGACCGCGACCCGCCGGGGGTGGCGCCGGCGCCGCTTCAGCGAGCTCGATCCGGTGCAACTGGCCGCCCTCCTCGAGGCGGTGCCCGCGGCGGAGCGGCCGGGCGTCCTGCGCCGGCTCGGCGACCTGGCGTTGTTCCTCACGGGCGTCTTCCCGGATCACACCGCTACGAGCTCACTCGGACGGCCGATGGCCGAAGTCCATCTGCTGCGCTCCGCCGCGCTCGATCCGTCCCGGATGCCGGGATCGGCGGGCAACGCCTTCGAGTTGCTCGAGCTCCTCGGTGCCCGTTGGTACCGGCTCGCCAGCCGGCTGTCGCCGGCGGTGAGCGGGTCGGTGGGCGTCCTCGGTGTGATGGCCGAGCACTTCACCGACGCCCGCCGCATCCTGAACGTCGTCACCGACGTCTATCTGTTCCCGCTGCGCGAGCAGTGGTTCGGCCGGCCCGCGGCGTGACAACCCGCGCTGTCACGGCGGGGTGAGCCGAGCGACCAACTCGTCGGCGTCCTTGGTCTCCACTGGTGCACCGCGCGTGCCGGGCTCCCGGCGGAGCTCGCCGGTCACCGCGAAGCCGACGGCGCCCCACGACGCGCCCCGCAGCTCGACCGTGAACGACCGCACGTGCTGGTGCACGATGGCGAGGTGCCGATCGGGGTCGACGCCGGACACCTCGTCGAGGTCGAACGAGAGTGCGAGCGCCCGCGCCTCGCCGAGCAGCTCGCCGGTCGTCACCGCGCAGACCGCCGCCTGATCCGTCACGAGAAGTACGCCCTCGCCCCGTCCGAGCCGGACCACGTGGGTCTCGTCGCCATGGGCGGGCCGGCCGTCGTCGTCGGTGGCGACGCCGGCGATCACGGTGACGGCCCACCACTGCGGCTCGGTCTCGTCCGGTCGGGGCTCGGGCACGCCGTCGGTGACAGGGCGCCCGAGCGCGGCCGCCAGCGCGTCGTCACCGGGGTCGTCGAGCAACCAGAAGGCCGGGCAGTAGGAGGCGCCGTCGGCGGCGAGTTCGTGCTCCACGGCGTCTGACTACCAGACGGCGACGCCGTCTCAGGAGCGGTACTCGAAGTCGGTGGCGAACGAGGCGCCCCGACCGACGACCTCCCAGCGCAGGGCCGGGTCGTCGGAGCGGGCGATGTCGTTGTAGAGCTCGATACCGGGATGGTCGAGCCCGGGGATGCCGCACGCGACCTCGCCCGGTTCGCTCGCCGGCTCCTCGGCTTCGAGTGTGATGTAGCCGGCCACGCCGATGCGCTTGCGCGGCGCCACGTGCTCCACCTCGATGTGGGCGCGGCGGATGGCATGCACCTCGCCGATGGCCGGTCCGTACTGCGCGGCGACGGTGCCACCGGCCCGGCCGAGGAAGATCGCCGACAGCGCGGCCAGTTGCGCGTCGTCGGCGCGCTCGTCGACGTAGAGCACGACCTCCCAGCGCGTCGACGGTTGGACCCGGTCGAAGTAGCGGAGCGTCATCACCACCCGGCGGTCGGCGAGATCGAGTCCGTCGGCGACGCCACTGTGGACGTGCCACGAGAGGGCACCGAAGCACTCGCCGTAGCTCGATGGGCCGCCGGGCGCGCCCCGAATGCTGCGGCACGGGCAGATCGCCTCGCAGTTGCAGCCCTCGAAGTACGAGCCGCGCACGAGCCACTCGGCCGGGATCGACGGTTCAGTGTTCACATGTTCATCCCCATGGTGCGGGCCGGGTAGAAACCAGTGGCGAGGGCGGGATCGACCCAGATGCCGATCGCCAGCCCGAAGGCAGCCGCACCGATCGCCACCGAGAACCAGCGCCGCGGCACGAGAACCTTCTCGACGACGATGACCGCGGCGAGCACGACCATGGCGAAGACGTTCATGACGCCGAACGTCACGAGCAGCACCATGAGGGCCCAGCAACAGCCGAGGCACCAGGCGCCGTGGTCGATGCCGACCCGCGTGTCGAGGAGCGGCCCTCGCCACGACGTGTAGCGCAGGAGGTGGCCCAGTGGGGTACGGCAGTGCTGGAGGCAGCGTTCCTTGGCCGCCGTGAGTTGATAGACGCCGCACGCCACGCACGTGGCGATGGCGACGGCCTCGGCCCACCCGGGTGCGGAGTCGGCCAGGTGCTCGGCGCCGGTCGCGACCGCGAAGGCCAGCATGCCGGCGGCGGCCCACACTGCGAGGTAGCCGGCGGCCAGCAGGGTGACGCGGCGGATGCGGTGGCCGCGGATCGTCCGGGTGTACAACGACGTGAGCGGGCTGATCGACGGCAGCATCATCGCGGCCATCATCAGGGTCCAGGCGCCGAGGAACGCGAGCAGGCCGAGGCCCATCGTGCCGGGCATGACGTCCATGTCGGTGGCGAGCGCGATCGTCGCCAACCACGCGCCGGCCGCCACCGCGAGCAGGACCGACGTCTCGGCGACCGAGAGCCGGCGGAGGGGCGCCGACCGGTCGATCCTCAGCAGCGACGTGGCGACCTCCTCTGCGCTTGGTGGGCGGCTGCGCCGCTCGGCGCGCGGATCATACGGCGAGGGTCGAACCCGATCGTGCTCCTGGTACGTATCCCGGTCGGGAGGTGGCGAATGTCGCCCGAGCGCGAGCAGCTGGTGGACCCGGACGCCTTGCGAGAGGAGGTGCGCCTCAAGTATCGAGCGGTCGCCACGGCGCCTGAGCAGCGATACCACTTCCACACCGGGCGCCCGCTGGCGCAGCGGCTCGGCTACGACCGGGCGGTCGTCGACGAGCTTCCCGACCGGGCCGTGGAGTCGTTCGCCGGCGTCGGCAACCCGTTCTCGGTGCGCCGGCTCGAGCCCGGTGAGCGGGTGCTCGACGTCGGCTCGGGCGCCGGGTTCGACGCGTTCATCGCAGCGGCGCTCGTCGGGGATGTGGGTCAAGTGATCGGCGTCGACATGACGGTGGAGATGCTCGAGAAGGCCAGGGCCACCGCGGCCGCCCTGGGACTGACCAACGTGGAGTTCCGCCACGGTCTGGTCGAGCAGCTCCCGGTCGAGGACGGCTGGGCCGACGTCGTGATCTCCAATGGCGTGATCAACCTCTGTGCCGACAAGCGGTCCGTCATCGGGGAGATCTGGCGGGTCCTGCGGTCCGGCGGCGTGCTGCAGTTCGCCGACATCGCCAACGGCCGGCCCCTCCCCGCCGGCACCATGCGCGACATCGACCTGTGGACCGGTTGAATCGCGGGCGCCCGGCCCCGTGCGGGTTGGCAGGCACTGCTCGAAGACGCCGGTTTCGTCGACGTGACCATCGGACCGCCCATCGACACCTTCGAAGGCGCCGCGGGTGAGGACAATGCCCGCACCTTCGACGTGTACGGCTACGTGTTCCTCGCCCACAAACCCGGCTGAACTCCGCCGTCGATGAGTTCGCCGCCGCCGTGACGTCTACACGGCGACCGCGACACGGAGGTGCCCGATGGGCGAGGTACACGTACACGAATTCATGAGCTTCGACGGCGTAATCGACGCGCCGACGTGGACATTCGACTACGGCTTCGACCCCAAGATGGGCGAGGCGATCGGCGCCGTCACCTCCCGTTGCCGAGCGATCCTTCTCGGCCGCACGACGTATCAGATGTTCGAGCCGGCGTGGTCGACCCGAACGGCGGAGGATGATCCGGGCGCTCCGTTCTTCAACGACACCGCCAAGTACGTCGTCTCCTCGACGGTCACGACCCCGACGTGGAGGAACTCCCAGATCCTCGGGCCCTACGATCCCGGTGCCATCCGTCGTCTCAAGGACGACGTCGAGGGCGACATCTACATCAGCGGCAGTGGCACGCTCGTGCGAGCGATGCTCAGCGACGGCTTGATCGACGAGCTGCACCTCTTCGTCTATCCCGTCACCCGGGGATCCGGGCCGCGCCTGTTCCCCGAGGGCGCGGCGCCCGCGAAGCTGTCGCTCGTCGCGTGCGAGCGCTACGACAACGGCGTGGTGTACCTCGCCTACCGACCTGAAAGCTGACCCTGAGCCGGCGCTCGGCTCGCACCGTAGGAGTGACACGATGTCGCCGTGTGCGACTCCAACGACCACGCCCACGGCGACGACGTCAGGGCCACGATGCCCCGCGCGATGGAAGGCGACGCCGTCGATCCCATCTCACTCGAGCCGGTCGACGAGGTGACCGTCACCACGCTCGTCGACAACAGCTACGACGGCCTGATGGGGGACATGGGACCGGCACGGCGAGCGCCGATGGCCCGGACGAAACGCGTGCCGGCGCCCCAGTTCCTCCAAGGCGAGACGGTCGGCGGCTTGGTGGCCGAGCACGGGTTCGCGGCCCTCGTGACGATCCGGCGTGGTAGCACCAGCCACACCCTGCTGTTCGACACCGGCGTCTCACCGAACGGCCTCGCCGACAATCTCGAGCGCCTGGGCCTGGACAGCAGCGCCATCGAGGCGGTCATCCTCAGCCACGGCCACTTCGACCACGCCGGCGGCTTCCCCGGGCTGGCCCGGCTGCGACGTCGTCACGGGCTGCCTCTCACGCTGCATCCACTGGTGTGGACCAAGCGGCGCGTGACGTTCCCGGGCGGACAATGGGAGCTGCCTGCACTGAGTCGGCAGTCCCTCGAGGACGAGGGATTCGATGTCGTCGAACGCCGACAACCGTCGCTCCTGCTCGACGGCAGCATCCTCGTGACCGGAGAGGTGGACCGCACCACCGACTTCGAAACGGGCATGAAGTTCCACGAAGCCGAGGGCGACCACGGCTGGGAGCCGGATCCGCTGATCCTCGACGACCAGGCGTTGGTGGTGCACGTACGCGACCGCGGCTTGGCCGTGTTGACCGGGTGCGGACACGCAGGTGCAGTGAACATCTGCCGCTACGCCCAACGGCTCACACGCGTCGACCGGCTGGCGGGGCTGTTCGGCGGCTTCCATCTCACCGGGCCGGGCTTCGAACCCGTCATCGAGCCGACGGTCACCGCGTTGCGGGACCTCGGCCCGGCCGTCGTGCTGCCGGCGCACTGCACCGGCTGGCGGGCCCATCACCGCCTCGCCGCCGAGCTGCCGGAGGCGTACATCCCCAACGCCGTCGGCACCACCGTCACCATCGCCGCCGCCTGACCCTCCTCAGAGGTTGGCCAGGATCCCGGCCACCGTCACGACCAGACCAGGCCAGATCACGAAGCTGCTCAGCGAGTTCACGACGAAGCCGGGCGAACGTTGCGCGAACTGGTCGGTGGTGTTGGTGACGCAGTTGAGGGTCACGCCGACGGCCTGCATGGCCGAGCCGACGATCAGCAGTACGGCTCCCCAGGTGGCGGCGCCGGAGTCGAAGCCCACGGCGCCGACGGCGAAGGCCAGCCCGAAGTGCACGGCCGCCTGCAGCAGTGTCTCGACATGGGCCGTCGCCAGGTTGCGTACGGGCGGCGTCTTCATTCGTACGATGCCGAGGACGGTGCCGAGGATGAACCCCACTACCAGGATGATCGTGGCGTACCCGAGGAGAAGGCGTTGCGCCGTGCTCACCGGGCGAGCGTATCACGACTGTGGCACTCCGTGCCAGACTGACACCAAATGCCAACATTGACCGAACGGCGACACCAGCAGACCCGCACGGCGATCGCCGATGCGGCCGTGATCCTGTTCCTCGAGCGGGGCTTCAGCGAAACCACGATGGAAGACGTGGCCGTCGCCGCGGGGGTCTCCCGGCGCACCGCCTACCGTCACTTCCCCAGCAAGGACGACCTGGTTTTCGAGCAGCCGCGCCGGTGGCTCGAGCACTTCAACGCCGAAGTAGCGGTCCGGCGTCCTGATGAGACGTGGCGCGAGCTGTGCCGCCGAGGCCTGGTGGCGGTGGCTGAGCTCATCCAGGAGAACGCCGACTCGGCGCGAACTGCCTACGCCGTATATGCCGCGACGCCCTCACTCCGGGGACGCAACGGCCGCGTCCAAGACGAGTGGTACGAGCGCTACATCGAGCTCCTCACGCCGTCTCGCCGCCTCAGTTCCGGCCGATCGCTCCAGATCGCCACCATCGCCGCCGCCCTCGTCGGAGCCACCACGATGCTGGTCCCCGTCTGGATCTCGGCTCAACCAGGCGCCGACATGGTGGCGATGACGATCGCAGTGCTCGACCAACTCGATCCCATCTGGCCGGACTGGCTCGATCGGTGATCGTGGTGGTCGCCACGACCGAAGCGAGGGTGGCAGAGGTCCGGTGCCGGCTCGGCGGCCTCGGCTCCCGTGCGACCGAGATCGTGGATGCGGGCGCCATGCGCCGACTGGTGCTGGCGCCGGTGGAGGACGTGGGCCAGGCCGAACTGATGGCGGCCGCGTTGCGGGCCGAAGGGGAAGTGGCGGTGACCCGGCCGGAGGGCGGCGCTCGCCTGGAGGCATGGCGGCGGCACACCCTCCCGACGACGTTGGGCGGCCGGCTCAGCGTGTGCTTCGCGTGGTCCGAGCACGACCGTCAGGACCTGCCGAGGCTGGTCGAGCTGGGCCCGGGAGGCTTCGGGAGCGGGGAGCACCCCTCGACCCGACTGCTGCTCGAGGAGCTCGTCGACCGCATCAGGGGAGGCGAGCGCGTGCTCGACGTCGGTTGTGGCAGCGGCGTGCTGGGACTCGGCGCCCTCCGGCTCGGTGCGTCCCATGTGGTGGCGGTCGACGTCAAGCCGACCGCCGTCGAGGCCACGAGGCGCAACGCCGCTCTCAACGGCATGGCGGCGCGAATGGAAGCGATCCTGGCGCCACTGACGGAGATCGACGACGCCTTCGACGTCGTCGTGGCCAACGTCGGCCGAGCCGCCGTCGTCGAGCTGGCCCCCGCCCTGGTCCGCTTGCTGGCGCCGGGCGGCTGGCTCGGCGTCAGCGGGATCTCGCCCTCGCAGTGCTCGCTCGTCGCCGGCTTCCTCCGCCCCCTCACCGAGGTCGAGCGCCGCACGTCGGGCGAGTGGGCCGCCGTCGTGCTGACTCGAGGTTTCTCCCGTTCTCGCGTCGCTGGAGTGTCGTAATCGCCGTCCAGCGACACGAGAACGACGGCGCCGCCTTCAGAGGTCCTCGCCCGGCAGTTGGCTCGCCTGCTTCACCCACGAGGCGAGTTGGGCTTCGTCGAGTTGGTCGTGCTCGTGGATGTCGAGGTAGCGCACTTCCGGGTGCTTGGATTGGCCCGGCGGGGCAGGACGCAGTGACGCGCCCCGGAAGAACGCGACCTTGACGTACTTCGTGAAGCAGTGAAAGTTGAGGAACCAACCCTGGCCCTCGATGCCGTAGAACGGCGAGTTCCACTTGACGGCCTTGTGCACGTCGGGGACGGTCCGCACGATCAGCTCGTCGAGGCTGCGGCCGACGTCTCGCTTCCAGCCCGGCATGGCCGCGATGTACGCCCGCACGGGGGCGTCGCCCTCGGCCTTGGCGATCTGAGGATTGCCGCCGGCGAGAAGGACCGGCTTGGCGGTCTTGCGGGGTTGCGACTTCTTGGGCGGTCTGTTCGCCATTGCATTCCCTCCGATGGCAGTGGTCGCTAGCGGGACATCCGCAGGGGCGGGAAGCGCGTCATCAGTCCCTTGGCCGCCACCTGGTAGAGCGCCACCTCGTCTGGCAGGCCGCGCAAAGGAAACGCTCCGAGGCTCCGGAATCGGAGACCGTCAGGAGTCGCTCCGCGCGCCGCCGTTCTCGTGTCGCCGGACACGAGGATCTGGCCGCCATGGGCCACGTCACAGATGCGCGCGGCGGTGTGGACAGCCATGCCGATGTAGTTCGCGGCGCGCATCGTCGGGTAGCCGCTGTGGATCCCGACTCGCACCCGGACGTCGAGGCCGTCGAGCCACGGCCTCTCCCGGAGCGCCCGTTGAACCGTCACGGCGGAGTCGAGGGCGGATGCCGGCCGCTCGAACACGGCGAAGAACTCGTCGGCTCGTGTCTCGACGACGTGACCGTCCGAGGCCAGCACCGCTTCCCGGAGCAGGCCCCGGACGCCGTCGAGCAGCTCCCCGTAGCGCTCACCGAGCCGCTGGACCAAGGCCGTCGAGCCCTCGATGTCGGTCAGCAGCATGGTCACGAAGCCGGACGGCAGCATCACCGGCTCCGGCGTGGAACTCCGGCCCAGCTCCCGCTCCGACTGCAACTGTCCGGTGATGAACCCGACCGGCACGATCCCGTACTTCTTGGCCGCCCTCAGCAACCGCGTGCGGCCTCGTTCGCGGGCATCCTCGTCCTCGAACGCGACCTGGTTGAATCGGGCCAGGGCATTGCGGACGTGGGCCGCATCGTTGATCGGCAACCGGCGGTTGCCACGCGAGTCGACGTAGGCGAAGGCGCTGTCCGGCAGCTTGGCTCGCTCAGCCGACTCGAGTCGCGCCATGACGCGAACCTAACAAGGGCCTAGGCGGCGTCCCGCCCGCGAGTCGAGCCCGCGTCGAGGTGCAGCAACTGGTTGGCGTCCACGACGAGCGCGGTTCCATCCGGCAGGTAGACCAGCGTGGGTCCGTCGGGCCCGGGCTCGTTCGGGACCCGGACTCGGATGTATGCGTCGGACACGGTCACCTCCCGGTTGACGCTTGTTGGGCGAGCCATTGCTCGAACCGGGTCGCGCCGAGCTGGGCGTCGTCGTTCGGAACGAGGGTGTCATTGCGCAGTTCGACGCCGAAATACCTGGCGTCCGGGTCGGCGACGACTTCATGGGGATCGTGGCGGGCGCGCAAGCTGAGTCCGACCAGTTCGTCGAGCCGGAACCGCTCGGGTCCGGCGATCTCGACGGTGCCGTTGATCGGAGCGCCGACCGTGACCGTGGCGAGCGCAGTGGCGACGTCGTCGGCGGCCATCGGCTGGATCTGCACCGGTGCGACTCGCACCGTGTTGCCCTCGGTCCCGGAGTCGGCGATGCCCTTGACGAACTCGAAGAACTGCGTGGCGTGAACGATCGAGTAGGGGATCGACGAGCTCTTGATGAGCTTCTCCTGCGCCATCTTGGCGCGGAAGTAGCCGCTTTCGCCCAAGCGTTCGGTGCCGACGACCGAGAGCGCCACATGATGGCCAACGCCCGCGACCGCCTCTGCATCGAGCACGTTCCGGGTCGACGTCTCGAAGAATTCGAGCGCCGCGGCGCCGTCCAAGGAGGGCGAGTTCGACACGTCGACCACGACCGCGGCACCGGTGAGAACATCGGCCAGGCCGGCACCAGTGAGCGTGTTCACCCCGGTGTCGGGTGTCGCCGGGATGGCGTCGTGGCCCTGGTCGATGAGCTTCTTGACGAGCTTCGAGCCGATCAGCCCGGTGCCGCCGATGACGACGATCTTCACGATGCACCTTCCTGTCGGTCGGGCGATTCGGGTTCGCTCGTCGGGAGCGTCGTGCCGCGGACTTGGTCGAGCACGTACCTCGCTTCCTCGTAGGTGGCGAACTCGGCCATCAGGACCTCGCCGTCAACGGCGATGTCTCCGTGGATCGCCCAGGTGTTCTCGCTGATCTCGAGCACGTCGCCGTCGATCGACGCGTTGTCCTCCAGGAGCGCTCGCAGGAACTGAAGCTGGCGGTCCAGGTCTGGATCGCGCGGGCGGTCCATGACAACCTCACTCACGAGACAGCATTGCTGTACCGAGTTCATCGGTCCGTCACACCGAGGCTAGAGCGTCGAGGATCGTTGCGGCCATGGCGGCGGCGAAGCCGCCGGGGACCAGCACGACGGTGGGGGACTGACCTGACATCGTTCGTCCTTCCTGCTCGAGGTCCGATCGGGAACTGTCACCACCGAGCGTCTCCCTGACGGGCGGTCCTTCGCATCCGTGAAAGTCCCCAGTGTGGATCCCGTCGGGCCAGGTCATTGCCCGAGCGGGCCGGGCCGGCGATCCGGTCTACGGTGGGGGCCCCATCGACGTGAGGGAGGTTGTCGCGGTGTTCATCCAGGTCAATATCACTCACAGTGACCACTCGATCGAGGAGTTCACGGCGCTCGAAGACGAGTTCGTGAAGCTGACCGAAGGAGAACGCACCATCCAGCGCGCGATCGGCTGCGTCGGAGCCGATGACCCGAGCCTGCGCGTGCTCATCGCCATCTTCCCCGACGCCGAGGCGGCGGCCCGGAACTCGGCCCTGCCGGGCACCGATCAGGTCGCGCAGAAGGTGATGGCGATGTCCAAGGGCGAGCCGCAGTTCATCAACCTGAACGTCGTCACGGACCGCAGCTTCTAGACCGCCACCGCTTGGTGGCGTGCGATACTCGCCGGCCATGACCGCGTGCGACGTCGTCGTAGTAGGGGGTGGCATCGGCGGTGCTGCGCTGGCGTACGGACTCGCCCAGAGCGGCCTCGGCGTCGTTGTGCTCGAGGCGAGCAAGGAGTTCCCCGACCGCGTCCGGGGCGAGAGCATGCAGCTGTGGGGTCTCGCCGAGGCCCGCCGCCTGGGTGTGGAGGACGTGCTGCTGAAGGCGGGCGCCCACATCGCTCCCGTGTGGAGGCAATACGTCGAAGGAATCGGCGAACCCGGCGATATCCCGGCCAGCATGCTGCTTCCGGACATCCCCGGCACGTTGAACCTGCGTCACCCCGACGCCTGTCAGGCACTTTTGGACGCGGCGGCCGGGGCCGGCGCGACGGTGGTGCGCGGCGTGGCGGACGTGACCCTCACGGCGGGGCCCGAACCGGCTGTCTCGTACCGTTCCGACGGCGACGCCGCGACCGTCAAGACGACACTTGTCGTGGGTGCCGATGGCCGGGCGTCGACGATCCGCCGGCAGGCCGGGATCGAGCTCCACCGCCAGGAACCGATCAACTACATCGCGGGGCTGCTGGTCGACGGGCTCGACGGTGTTCCGGACGACTACGACGTGCTCGTGAGCGAGGGCGACTACTTCTCCCTGATGTTTCACCAGGGCGGCGGGCGGGCGCGCCTGTACCTGTGCGGCGGCCGGTCGATGCAGCATCGCTTTGCCGGCCAGGATGGCGTGGCCAAGTTCATGGCGGCCTGGAACCCGTCGTGCTACCCCGAGACCGAGCGCGTGGCCAGGGCGACGCCGGCTGGCCCCTGCGCCACCTATCCGGGCGACGACACGTGGACGGACGCGCCGGCTGCCCCTGGTGTCGTCCTGATCGGCGACGCGGCCGGGCACAACGATCCGATCATCGGGCAAGGTCTCTCGATCGCGATGCGCGACGCTCGAATGGTCCGCGATCTCGTGGTCGATGGAGCCCGACAGCCGGCCCACTTTGCGCCCTACGCGACGGAACGGGTCGACCGCATGCGGCGACTGCGGCTGGCGGCGGACATCATGTCGGTGGTCCAGGCCGAGGACTGCGACAACCTCATGGCTCGCCGCCAGCTGATGGCCGAGAAGATGGCCGCCATGGATTCCGAGCTCTTCCCGGTTCTCATCGGCTGTTTCACCGGGCCGGAGACCATCCCCGAGGAGTGCGTCGACGATCGGGTCCTCGACCGACTGCGTCGGGCCTGACCGGATCCACGACCGACGCGGTTTCAAAGACCCGTACGGGTGGACGTCACGCGTTGATGACCGGTCAAACAGGGAATCGTGTGAACAGACCGATGTCGCGCGACCCGCGCCGAAAGGAGACGGTGATGCCAGAACTCCTCGTCGACTTCATCACATCGCTGGATGGCTACGGCGCCGCCGAAGGCTGGCGGGGCTGGTGGGGGCTGGAAGGTCCGGAGTACCTCGGCTGGTTGGGGGGACAGCCAGAAGGCGACTACACGATCCTGATGGGCGCGACGACGTACCGGATCATGTCCGGCTTCGCAGCCTCGGGTGAGCCCGGTACCGATGCGCTCGGGGGCATGTCGAAGGTCGTCTTCTCGAGCACATTGAAGGAGCCGCTGTCGTGGCCCAACACGCAACTCGTGGACCGAGACGCGGTTGACGCCGTGCGGAAGATGAAGGACGAAGGTTCCACGTCGATGCGCACCATCGGCAGCCTCACCCTGTGCCGCTCGCTCCTCAACGCTGGCCTCGTGGACCGCTTTCGCGTGGTCGTCTTTCCCGTCATCACCGGCAGCACCGGTCGCGACCGGATCTACGACGGCTACCCCGACGTCGCCCTCGACATGATCAGCAGTCGCACCTTCGACGGTCGCAGCCAGCTGCTCGAGTACGTCCCCACGGTGCTGGCCGGGCCCCCGGACACGACGAAGGCACAGCCATGACGGTCGCTCGCCCGCCTGTCGTCACCCAGGCCGAATGGGACGCCGCCCTGGCCACCATGACCGAACGCGAAAAGGCCGTCGCCACGGCGATGAACGAGCTCGCCGCCGCCCGCAAGCGCATGCCGATGGTGCGCGTCGAGCACCAGTACCGCTTCGAGGGCCCCGACGGCGAACGGTCGCTGCCCGAGCTGTTCGACGGGCGCAGCCAGCTCATCCTGTAC
>DASXAI010000392.1:0-3782 GCA_036406775.1 Acidimicrobiales bacterium | reverse complement strand
CCGGGTCGTCGTCGCGCCGATCGACGATCTCCAGCAGAGGCCAGCCAGCCCGTTCCTCCAGCCGGGCCGGCACCGACAGCGGGCCGAAGGCCAGCGCCTCGAGCGACGGCACCGGCGACGCCAGCACGCACGGCACGCCGGCCCGCCGGGCCCGCTCGACGGCCACGTCGCGGGCGTGCCACGTCGGAGCCCGCTCCTCCTGGAGGGCCTCGTCGTGCTCGTCCAGCACGACGACGGCGGCCAACCCGCCCACGGGCGCCCAGGCGGCCGCCCGCGCCCCCACCACGGTCGCGCCGGCGGCTCCGAGGGCCCAGTCGCGCGGATACGACGCCACCGGGACACCGGCCCGGCGCAGGCGCAGCGCGAGCTGCCGGGCGTGGGCCACCGACGGGGTCACGACCAGGGTGTTGCCCCGCGCCGCGGCCGCCAGGACGACATCGAACGTGTCGGCGGCCGGTGGCATCCGCACCACCGCGCCACCGCCGTCGAACAGGGCCGACCGCGAGCTGTCGAGGGGCGCGGGCCGGCCCTCCCGCCGGGGCGGGGGCGGCAGGCCGAGCACCGCACCCGGCGGCGACGCCGTCCCGAGGAACGCGGTGGCCGGACCGGCCCACCGCCACGCCGCCCACCCGGCCACTTCCACCACGTCGGCGGGCGGGCCCCAGCCGGTGACCTTGCCGAGCGGCTTGAGGGCCACGCCGTCGGGCGGCGCCGTCCCGACGTCGACCACCCACCCGCCGACGCGCCGACCTTGCAGCGGGATGCGAACGAGGGTGCCGACGCGCACCTGGTCCCGGACCGCCTCCGGGACCAGGTAGTCGAACGTCTTGGCGAGGGTGCGGACGTCGGGGACGACGCGGGCGACGAGTTGCAGCGTCGCCGGCATCCGCTTCGCTTCGCCGGCTCCTGGCCTACAGGCTGAGAGCCGACTTCAAGTCCTCGAGCTTGCTCAGCTGCTCCCAGGTGAACTCCGGGAGGTCGCGCCCGAAGTGGCCGTACGCGGCCGTCTTGCGATACTTCGGCTTCAGCAGGTCGAGCTGCTCGATGATGGCGCGGGGCCGGAGGTCGAAGACGTCCTGCACCGCCTTCTCGATCACGTCGTCAGCCACGACGTTGGTGCCGAAGGTCTCCACCATCAGCGACACCGGCTTGGCCACGCCGATGGCGTAGGCGACCTGCACCTCGCACCGCGACGCGGCGCCCGCCGCCACCACGTGCTTGGCCACCCAGCGAGCGGCGTAGGCGGCCGAGCGGTCGACCTTCGACGGGTCCTTGCCGCTGAAGGCGCCGCCGCCGTGGCGGGCCATGCCGCCGTAGCTGTCGACGATGATCTTGCGCCCGGTGAGGCCGGTGTCGGCGTGGGGCCCGCCGAGCTCGAACGTCCCGGTGGGGTTGACGTAGATGTCGTAGTCGTCGTCGGCGAACTGCTCGGGCACGATGGGCCGGATCACCTGCTCGATGAGGTCGGGCCGGATCTGGCCGTCGCGCTCGATGCCCGGCGCGTGCTGGGTGGAGATCAGCACCGTGCGCAGCCGCACCGGCAGGTTGTCCTCGTAGTCGAAGGTGACCTGGGTCTTGCCGTCGGGCCGCAGGTAGGGCAGCTCACCCGTCTTGCGCACCTCGGCCAGACGCTCGGCCATCCGGTGGGCCAGCCAGATCGGGATCGGCATGAGCGTCTCGGTCTCGGTGCAGGCGTAGCCGAACATCATCCCTTGGTCGCCGGCACCCTGGGCGTTGTACAGGTCCTCACCCGACTTGCCGGTGCGCACCTCCTCGGACGCGTTCACGCCCTGGCCGATGTTCGGCGACTGCTCGTCGATCGACACGATGACGCCGCACGTGTTGCCGTCGAAGCCGAAGGCCTCCCGGTCGTACCCGATGCCCTTGATCGTGTCCCGGGCCAGCCGCGGGATGTCGACGTACGCATCGGTGGTGATCTCCCCCGCCACGACGCACAGGCCGGTGGTGAGCAGCGTCTCGCACGCGACCCGCCCGCTCGGGTCTTCGGCGAGGATGGCGTCGAGCACGGCATCCGACACCTGGTCGGCGATCTTGTCGGGATGGCCCTCGGTCACCGACTCCGAGGTGAAGGTCCAACGGCGGTTCACTCACAACTCCTGTTCATCGAGGGGTGGGATGCTACGCCGGCACTCGACCACGGCGTCGAGGACGGCCCGGGCCACGGCCCGCTTGTCGGACAACGGCACGCTGGTGGGAGCGCCGTCGCTCCGGAGGATGATCACCTCGTTGGTGTCATATTGAAAGCCGGCGCCGGGCGCAAGCACGTCGTTCGCCACCAGGAGATCGAGCCGCTTGGCGGCGAGCTTGCGCCGGGCGTTGGCGAGGAGATCGTCGGTCTCGGCCGCGAAGCCCACCAGCACCTGACCGGGACGCTTGACCCGACCCAGACCAGCGAGGATGTCGGGCGTCGGCTCCAGGACGATGGTGGGCACGCCCTCGTCCTTCTTGATCTTGCGGTCGGCAGCGACGACAGGTCGGAAGTCGGCCACGGCGGCCGCCATGATCACCACGTCGGCGTCGGCCCGCTCCACGACGGCCGCCTCCATCTCGGCCGCGGTCTCCACCGCCACCGCCTCGACCCCCGCCGGAACCTCACGGTCGGTGGTGGTGACGAGCGTGACGGTGGCGCCGCGGGCGGCGGCCTCGGCCGCCAGGGCGTGGCCCTGCTTGCCCGAGGACCGGTTGGCGACCACGCGGACGGCGTCGATGGGCTCCCGGGTGCCGCCCGCCGTCACCAGGACCCGCAGCCCCTTCAGGTCCTGGGGCCCGAGGACGCGCTCCACGGCGGCCACGATGGCCGGGGGCCGGGCCAGCCGCCCGGCGCCCTGGTCGCCCCCGGCCAGGCGGCCGACCTCGGGCTCCACCACGTGGACGCCCCGGCGGCGCAGCGTGGCCAGGTTCTCCTGGACGGCCGGGTGCTCCCACATCTCGGTGTGCATGGCCGGACAGACGACCACCGGGGCCCGGGTGGCCAGCAGCGTGGCCGTGAGCAGGTCCGACGAGATGCCGGCGGCGTAGGCGCCCAGGACTCGGGCGGTGGCCGGCACGACCAGGACGGCGTCGGCGGTCTGGCCGAGACGGGTGTGGGGGATCGGGTCGGTGTCGTCCCACAACGACGTGTGCACGGCCTCGGACGCCAGGGCCGTGAACGTGGTGCGGCCCACGAAGCGCTCGGCGCCGCGCGTCAGGACAGGCGCCACGTGGGCGCCCGCGTCGACCAGGAGCCGGCACACCTCGATGGCCTTGTACGCCGCGATGCCCCCGGTGACGCCGAGGACGATCCGGCGCCCCGCGAGCACCGACACGAGTCGGGCCTACTCCCCCTCGCCCGCTGGGACGGCCTGGTCGTCGACGGCCTCGAGCAGCTCGCCGTCCTCGGAGGTGTCGCCGGCCTCGACGCGCTCGTAGGCGATCTTGTCGGCGGCGATCTCCTCGAACCCGATGCTCAGGGGCTTGCGGGCCACCGACGTGACCTGGGGCGGCACCAGGGTGCCGAGGCTGTCGCCCAGGTGGTTGAAGTACGAGTTGATCTGCCGGGCCCGCCGGGCCGCCAGCGTGACCAGGGCGAACTTCGAATCGACGCGGTCGAGGAGCTCCTCGATGGCCGGGTTCATCATCGTGTCGTGGGCAGCACGCGCCATTCGTCACTCCTCGCCGAAGAACAGCCTGATCAGGATAGCAGTGGCGACCTCAGCGATCGCGGCACGCCCGCTCGCCGTGGCGGGGTGGGACGGCGGCGACGGCGGGGGGGTGCGGGGGGC
>DASXAI010000391.1:0-4374 GCA_036406775.1 Acidimicrobiales bacterium | reverse complement strand
CCATCCGGCTCGATGTGACGGAACTCGACAACTGTTGTGGAGAACCGTCACATCGCCGCCGAGGCGGCCGGCTTCGCCGGCGCCGAGGGACCGCCGAAGCACCGATTTCCGAGAGAAGCGATACTAGGAGCCGCCGAAGCTCGGCGGAGGCGGCGACGCAGACGTCGAGCCGGCGGAAGCGGAGCGGACGCCGGCGACGACGACGCGTCGAGTCCGTACCGTGGGCCGATGGCCACCCGTCCCTGGCGCCGACCGATGCAGGCGCGCCACACCCACGAGGAGCACCGGGCGTCGACGCCGCTCGAGCTCTTGTTCGACCTGTGCTTCGTCGTCGCCGTGGCCCAGGCGTCGACCAACCTCCACCACGCGCTGACCGCCGGCGAGCTCGGCAAGGCCGTGACGAGCTACCCCGCCGTGTTCTTCGCCATCTGGTGGGCGTGGATGAACTTCACGTGGTTCGCCTCGGCCTACGACAACGACGACGCCCTCTACCGCGTCGTCGTGCTGGTCGAGATCGCTGGCGCGTTGATCCTCGCCGCCGGCGTGCCGCGCGCCTTTGCCAACGAGGAGTGGGGCATTGTCACACTCGGCTACGCCGTGATGCGTCTCGCTCTCGTCACGCAGTGGCTTCGCGCCGCGCGGGAAGATCCCGGACACCGGGCCACCGACATCCGCTACGCCGTCGGCGTCGGTGTCCTCATGGTCGCGTGGGGTCTGCGCCTGCTGCTCCCGAGTGGCTGGGCTGACGTTGCCTTCGTCGTGTTGATCGTGGCCGAGCTCCTCGTGCCGGTCTGGGCCGAACGGGCCGGCGCCACGACCTGGAACGCCCGGCACATCGTCGAGCGCTACGGCCTGTTCACGCTCATCGTCCTGGGTGAGTCGGTGCTGTCGGCGACGTTGGCGATCCAGTCCGCGATCGACGCCGGCCAAGCCCTGGGCGACCTCGTGGGCATCGCCGTCGGTGGCCTCTTGATCGTCTTCTCGATGTGGTGGTTGTACTTCGCCCAACCGGCCGAGGACCTGCTGGCGCGGGCCCGCGACCAGTTCGGCATCACCTCCTCGCACGAATCGTTCGTATGGGGCTACGGGCACTACGTGGTGTTCAGCTCGGCCGCCGCCGTCGGAGCTGGTATCGGCGTCGCCGTCGACCAGGCCGGTCACCATGCCGAGCTCTCGGCCCGCGGCGCGGCGCTCACCGTCGCCATCCCGGTAGCGCTGTTCCTCTTGAGCGTGTGGGTCCTCCATCTCGGGACGTCCGCTCGCGGCCCCGTCCGCCGGGCCGTGCCGTTCGTGGCGGCCCTGCTGGTAGGTCTGGCCGCCGTCGGCGCGCCCGTCGTGGTCCTCGGCCTCGTCCTGGCCGGGCTGCTGGCGGCAGACACCGCGCTGACCTGACGACGTCGCTCCGTCACCTCCTCGTCAGCGGCCGTTCGCCGGCCGGGCGTAGCCTGGAGTGCAACCGGCAAAGGGAGGCGCCGTGAGCTACGACACCGAGCCGGGCGACATCGTCCCCTCGTTGATGTCGCCGTCGAAGCCGCACGTCATCGTGCTGTTCGGCGCCACGGGCGATCTCGCACGCCGCAAGTTGCTGCCGGGCCTCCTTCGTCTGTCCCAGGCCGGGCTGCTGCCGGACTGCCGCATCATCGGGACGTCGCTCGACGACATCGACGACGAGGCGTTCCGCAAGATCGCCCGTGCCGCCTGCGAGGAGTTCGGGCGCCAACCGATCACCGAAGACGAGCAGGCAGCCTACGAGCGCGACCTGTCGTACGTGTCGCAGGACCGCGGCCCCAACGGGCTGGCCGAGGCCGTCGGCCGAGCCGAGCGGGAGTTGGGTGGCTCGCCTCGACTGCTGCATTACCTCAGCGTTCCGCCCGGCGCCGCCAAAGAGGTGGTGCGGACGCTGGGCGCGGCCGCGCTCAACGAGAACGCACGCATCATCATGGAGAAGCCCTTCGGCTGGGATCTCGCCAGCGCGAAGGCGCTCAACGCCTCGCTGCACGAGACCTTCAACGAGGACCAGATCTTCCGGATCGACCACTTCCTCGGCAAGGAGGCGGCGCTCAACATCCTGGCGTTCCGGTTCGCCAACGGCCTGTTCGAGCCGATCTGGAACCGCGATCACATCGACCACGTGCAGATCGACGTCCCGGAGGCGCTCTCGCTGGAGACCCGCATCGGCTTCTACGAGAAGACCGGCGCCTTCCGCGACATGGTCGTTACCCACCTGTTCCAGGTGCTGGCGTTCATGGCCATGGAGCCGCCCACGGCGCTCGAACCGGAAGCGATTAGCGAGGAGAAGAACAAGGTCTTCCGCTCGATGAAGCCGATCGAGCCGTCACAGGTCGTCCGGGGTCAGTACTCCGGCTATCTGAACGAGCCGGGCGTGGCCGCGCACTCCAACACCGAGACGTTCGTCGCGCTGCGGTGCGAGATCGACAACTGGCGGTGGGCGGGGGTGCCGTTCTTCCTGCGCACCGGCAAGCGCATGGCCGAAGGGGCGCGCATCATCTCGATCGCGTTCCGCGAGCCGCCCAAGAGCATGTTCCCAACCGGCTCGGGCGTCGGTGCCCTCGGTCCCGACCACCTCACCTTCGACCTCGCCGACGCCTCGAAGCTGTCGCTGTCGTTCTACGGCAAGCGCCCCGGTCCGGGCATGAAGCTCGACAAGCTGAGCCTGCAATTCGCTCTGCACGAGACGGGCCGCGAGTCCGACGTGCTGGAGGCCTACGAACGGCTCATCTACGACGCCATGAGCGGCGACCACACCCTGTTCACGACCTCCGACGGTATCGAGCGCTTGTGGGAGGTCTCGACGCCGCTGCTCCAGAACCCGCCGCCGGTCCGCTCGTATCCCGTGGGGTCATGGGGGCCCAACGCCATCCACCAGCTCATCGCCCCGCACGCGTGGCGCCTGCCGTTCGAGCGGGCGTGGCGGACGTCCTGACGCGGCTCGTCACTCGGGCGGGGGCAGGCCCATGGGGTTCGGGAACGTGATCTCGTCGGCGCCCGCCACGGCGCGGGCCGCCGGCTCGAGCGCGGTAATGAGACGATCGAGCGTGTCGTCGCCCACGGCGGCGTAGGGCGCGGCCGCCAGCGCGTCGGTGCGCCGCTCGATCACCTCGTGCTCGGCCGAACCGGCGTCGGTGATCATGCCGTCCGCCTGCACGAGGCCACGCGCCGCCAGGCGTTCGACGGCGGCGCCCCAGTCGTCGGCCGTCCAGCCCCGGCTCTGCTGGTAGAGCTCGGACGGCACACCGTTGACGGCGGCGGCGAGGACGTGCACCTCGCAGCCGTCGAGACCGGCCGCCGCCAACAGCGCCACGTGCGAGTCGCCGCGGTGCTCGCGCAACGTCGTGGCCGCCAGCCACAGCGCCGCGACCGGGTCGTCGGGCGGTGGCAGTTCGGCGTTGGCCGCGAACAACGGCCGCCCGGCCGGCACGCCCTGGTCGATGGCACGGCGGAGGTCCGAGGTGACGGCCGCGGCCAGGCGGTCGGCGCCGCCGGCCAGGAGCCGTCGGAGGGCGGCGGCGGCGGCCGTGCTGCGGGCCTCGAGGACGGCCGCCGGCGTGGAGCGGGCCCACGCCTCGGGGATCGCTCGGCCGACCCGAGCGGGGTGGAAGTTGTAGAAGGTGGCCTCGACCACACCCGCGCCGACGGCTCCCATCGGCGCCGCCCGGCAGGCGAAGTAGCCCATCCAGAAGCCGGCCAGGCCCAGACGGGCGGGCGCCTCACGGCACTCGGGAGTGAAGTAGGCGACGGCGTTGATGGTCTCCAGCCATTGCCACAGACGCCGGGCGCGGTCCGACTGCATGGTGCGGGGCAACATAGGCGCCATGGACTGGGGTATCCACCTTCCGCACCTGGGCCGCAGCGTTTCCCGCGACGGGATCGCCGGCTTCGCTCGCCGGGCCGAGGCGGCCGGCTTCCATTCGGCCTGGGTGAGCGATCACATCGCCTGGCCCGCCGCCATCGAGTCGTCGTACCCGTACAGCGACGACGGCGCGTTCCCGGCGCCGCCCGACACCGCGTGGCTGGACCCGCTGGGCACGCTCTTCTTCGTGGCGGCGTGCACCGAGCGGATGCACCTCGGCACGACCGTGCTCATCCTCGGGTACCGACCTCCGGTCGTCAGCGCCAAGGCCATCGCCTCCCTCGACGTGCTCTCCGGCGGCCGGGTGATCCTCGGCGTGGGCGTCGGTTGGATGAAGGAGGAGTTCGACGTCCTCGGCATGCCCTTCGATCACCGGGGCGCCCGGGCCGACGAGCAGCTCGAGGTCTTCCAGGCGTTGTTCACCCAGGACCGGCCGAGCTACACCGGCCGGTGCTACGCCTTCCCGGAGGTCGGGTTCAGACCCAAGCCCGTACAGCCGCGCC
>DASXAI010000390.1:0-2665 GCA_036406775.1 Acidimicrobiales bacterium | reverse complement strand
GGGACGTTGAAGTGCAGCACCTTGAACGCCCAGCTCTGGCCGTTGTAGTAGGTGAAGGTCGGCAGTGTGGTCGAGTCGAACGCCGTGGCCTGTGCGGACTCCGCGGTCGTCCGGAACGAACGACTCCCGGCCGACACGTGCACCGAGTGGTTGCCGACGTTGGTGACGTCGAAGCTCTTCGACTTGGTGCTGCCCGGCTTGCCCTGCAGCGTCACCTGGTTGGGCGAGGTGACGATGTTCGACTTCACCGAGGCCGGCGGATCCGTCGTGGCACCCGGCCAGGTCAGCGCGGCCTCGACCGCCGCGCGCGCGTTCAGGAGGCCGGAGCCCTGCTCGAACGGCGGCAGACCGAGGTCGTGCGCCGTGCCGGTGATGATCTGCTTCACCACGGCCGGCGTCGGCGAGTCACCGCCGTGCGACGACCGGTACGCCGAGATCACCAGCGCGGCCACACCAGCAGTGAACGGTGCCGACTGGCTGGTCCCGCCGAAGGCCTCGATGTCGGACGGTCCGGCCGGGCTACGGAAGTTGACGCAGCTGGCGAACCCGGGCTCGCAGGCGGCCCAGCCGGCTTCACCGGGCGCGACCAGGTCGACCGTGCGGCCGAGCTGGGTGAACCCGGACGAGGACAGGGCCGAGATGTTGTCGTTGGCCCAGTGACCGTTGGAGAACGGCTCGGCGGCGTACGTGGTCTGGGCGTACAGCCGGAAGTTCGTCGTGGCGCCGACCGAGATGACCTTCGGGTCCTGGGCGTCGCTGCCGATCGTGCCGGTGACACCGCCGTCACCGGTGGACTCGGTGATGGTGACACCCGCGGCGACCGCCGCGTCGTTGAACAGCTCGACGGTGTTGCGGCTGCTGTCGTCGGGGAACTCGCTCAGGCCGAACGACTCGTTGATGACGTCGACGTGGTCGACCCGCACGGCGTAGTCGATGGACTGCAGGATCGAGCTGTTGGTGAGGAACTCGCCGCCGGCCTTGAGCGCGACGATGCTGGCATCGGGGGCGACACCGACGATGCGGATGTTGCAGCCGGGCGGCAGCGGGTGAGCCTGGTTGACGAAGTTGGACAGGTCGTGGCTGACGATGCCCTGGGCTGCGATGGACGAGGCGTCGCCGAAGGCCTCGCCGCCACCGGACGGGGCGTTCGGCCCGTCACCGGAGAAGTCCTGGTAGTCCACGATCACGTGGTCGCCGTTGGGCCGGATGAAGTCCGGATTGTCGGGGTCGATGCCGTCGGCGATGTAGGCGACCGTGACGCCCGCCCCCTTGGTCAGGGACTGCGCGTCGGGGCTGCCGTCCGAGCTCAGGGCGTGGATCGAGTTGAGAGCCTCCGGCTCCACGAGGGGCTGCGCGGGATCTGTCGGGCAGACCTGGAAGGGATCGATCGTGTCCGCGTTCGCCCGGGCCTTCCCCACGGACGCGTGGGCAGCCGGCGTCGACATGGTCGCCGGCATGAGCGGGATCGAGGAGTCCTTCACGACCGACGCGACGGCCGGGTTCGCCGCCAGCGCCTGCGCCTGCGAGGTCGTGACGTTGGCGGAGAAGGCGTTGGCCAGGGAGAAGTGGGCGACGTGCGAGACCTTCGCACCGGCCAGCTGGTTCAGGACGGCGTTCTGGCTGCTCACGGCTCGCGCGGTCCGGTCGGCGATCGCGCTGCGGCTCGACGGCATCGTGCCGAACTGGGTCCGCATCACCACGATCACCCTCTCGGAGCCCGCCGAGGTCGCCGCGGGAGCCCCCGCCGCGGCGGCGGTGCCGCCCGCCCCGATGGCAGCTCCGGTGACCAGCAGCAGTGACGCGGCAGCTGTCACTGCCAGACCCGGCCTACGACGTACCGCCATGGCTCGTCCCCTCGATGAAGGTGGTGGTGAACGATCGAACTATCACCCTGGGCGGCGCGGGCCACAAGACCTGGAGGTGGGCGATTTCGGAGTCGAAGAGAGTCAGGCCGGCTTGCGCGCGAGCGCGCTGCGCCGCTTGCTGCGGTCCTTCCGCCCGGCTTCGCCGTGCCGAACGTCCTCGCGCGGGCCGGCTTGCGCGCGAGCGCGCTGCGCCGCTCCGTGCGGCCCGGCTGCCGCGGCTTCGACGTGTCAGCCGGTCCTCCGTCGAGGCGCCCCGCCCGGTGATCGGACGGGGCTGGCGCGCCCTCCCGTCCCCCCGGTCGGTCGCGTTCCTCGACGGCCTGGCTCGTCCCCCGGCGAGCTCGGCGGTCTCGAGGCCGGATCTCACAGGTCACGTCCTCGTTGACCATGAAACGAGCGAATCCGCACCGCATGACGCGATCTGCCACGAATCTTTCGAAATCTGCCCGCCTCAGGCGTGGATCCGCCTCCGGTCAGCAGTTTTCAGTGCCGAATGTGACAGTTGCCAGGCAAACGCGGGAAAACATTCGGGCAAGTCCTTCCGTCGCCGCAAGATGTGCAGTTTCATTCTCTCAGTGGCCCTGATCTTCGGATCCGGATCACGAAAGCAGACCAAGGGCAACCGGGGGGAAGTCCGAGGTCGATGGCCAAGGGCAACCGGGGGGAAGCCCGAGGCCGATGGAGGTCCGCATCCGCCGGGGGACGGAAGGCGCCATGGCCCCCGCTCGCACGTCGAGCGGGGGCGCCTCGCATTTCGGGGCCGAGCGAGGACCTGCCGACACGACGAAGTCGTGCCGGCC
>DASXAI010000389.1:0-3304 GCA_036406775.1 Acidimicrobiales bacterium | reverse complement strand
CTTCGAGAGGTTCTTGATCTCGGCGACGGCCGTCTCGACGGCCTGCTCGATGCCCTTCTTCAAGACCATCGGGTTCGCGCCGGCGGCGACGTTGCGCAGGCCCTGGCGCACCATGGCCCAGGCGAGGACGGTGGCGGTGGTGGTGCCGTCACCGGCGACGTCGTCGGTCTTCTTGGCGACTTCCTTCACGAGCTCCGCACCGATCTTCTCGTACGGGTCCTCGAGCTCGATCTCCTTGGCGATCGAGACGCCGTCGTTGGTGATGGTGGGAGCGCCCCACTTCTTCTCGAGGACCACGTTGCGGCCCTTGGGGCCGAGCGTGACGCGCACGGCGTCGGCGAGCTTGTTCATGCCCGCCTCGAGGGAGCGACGAGCGGTCTCGTCGAAGGCGATCAGCTTGGGCATCGGCAGGGTCCTCCGTTGGACGGTTGCTTGGACGTTCGCACTCTCAGATGGCGACTGCTAGCACTCTAGACCCGCGAGTGCTAACGGGCAACTTGGGCCACCCACCGCCGGCTTTCACGCTCGTACAAGAACCTCTGAGGTTCTCCAAGAAGCGTGAAACGGAAGGGACGGAGGGCAGGAGGGGTCAGCCTCCCGCCACCGCCGGCAGGATGGCGACGGTCTCGCCGTCGGGCACCGGGGTGTCGAGGCCCTGGAGGTACCGGACGTCGTCGTCGGCCACGAACACGTTCACGAACCGGCGCAGGTTGCCCTGCTCGTCGAGCAGGCGGTCGGCGAAGCCCTCGTGGGCGGCGTCGAGGCTCTTCAGCACCTCGCCCACGGTGGATCCCTCGACCTCGACCGTGGAGCGCCCGCCCGCCACGGGGCGAAGGGTGGTGGGGATGCGCACGGTGACGGGCATGGACGTCGAGGCTACCGATCCGCCGGCGCAGAACCGCCGTAGCGCTCCGGGGCGTCGACGAAGGCGGCCCGGCAGCCCTCGCCGCAGAACCAGTACGTCACGCCGTCGTGCTCGGCGTGGACGGAGGACGCCACGGCGGCGACGGCCATGCCGCACACCGGGTCGGCGGCGACCTCGGCGCCGGCCGGCGCGCCGGGCTGCTCCGGCCGGACCGCTCGGGGCCGCACGGACACGATTTCGGCGAGGATCGACAGGGCGACCTCCCCCGGGGTGCGGGCGCCGATGTCGAACCCGGCCGGCGTCCGCACGGCGCCCTCGGCACGCAGGGCGGTGGCGACCGCGGCCCCCCGACGACGGCTCGCCACCAGCCCTACGTACGGCACGCCGGCCGACAGGGCCGCGGCCAGCACCTCCTCCTCGTGGCGGCCGTGCGACGCCACGACGACGGCCGTGGCGTCGGGCGGGATCGCCGCCGAGGGATCGGTGACCGGCCGCATGTCCCAACCGGCGGCCTGCCCGACCTCGACCAGCGCCCGGGCGATGGGCGCGTCCCCGAAGACGTGCACCAGCACGGGCGGCAGTTCGGGCTCGACGAACACTTCCAACGTGCCGCCCGACAGGCACGGGTTGGCCACGGTCACGTGGCCCGGGCGATCGGCGCCCGGAATCTCGTCCTCCGGCGTGATGCGCAGCACCACTGACTCCCCCGTCTCCAGGGAGCGCAGCGCCTGCGCCCGCACCGACGTCTCGGCGCACACGCCGCCGACGAACCCCACGATGGTGCCGTCCGCCAGCACCACCGCGGTGTCGCCCGGCTTGGCGCTCGTCGGCCGCTCGGCGCTGATCACCGTCACGCGCACGAACGGCCGCCGCGCCCGCCGGAGCTCGTCGGCGGCGGTCGGGCTCATGTGATGGCGAGGTCCGTCCGGAACGGCCGCCCCTCCATCGCCCGCCACACCTGCGCCGGCGTGAGCGGCATGTCGACGTGGCGGACGCCGAAGGGCTTGAGGGCGTCGATCACGGCGTTCACGACGGCGGCCGGCGAGCCGACGGTGGCCGACTCGCCCACACCCTTCACACCGAGCGGGTGGTGCGGCGACGGCGTCACCGTCTCGCCCAGCTCCCATGACGGGCACTCGAGCGACGTCGGCAGCAGATAGTCCATGAACGAGCCACCGAGGCAGTTGCCGTCCTCGTCGAAGGCGATGACCTCCATCAGCGCCATCCCGACGCCGTCGGCCAGGCCCCCATGGACCTGGCCCTCGACGATCATCGGGTTGATGCGTGGCCCGCAGTCGTCGACCGCGATGAACCGCCGCACCTTCACCTGACCCGTGCCCTTGTCGACGTCCACCACGCAGATGTACGCCCCGAACGGGTACGTCAGATTGGGCGGGTCGTAGACGCAGGCCCCGTCGAGCTGACCTTCCAGGCCCTCTGGCAGCTCCAACGGGCCGTGGGCGGCCAGGGCGATCTCCTGGATCGTCTTGCCCTGCGTCGGCGTGCCCTGCACGTACCAGCGGCCCTTTTCCCACTCGAGGTCCTCGGGCGCGCACTCGAGCATCGCCGCCGCGATCTGGCGGGCCTTGTCGACGACCCGGCGCGACGCCACGGCGACGGCCGCGCCCGACACGGGCGTCGAACGCGACCCGTACGTGCCGAGGCCGAACGGCGTGTTGTCGGTGTCGCCGTGCACCACCTCGACGTCCTCGGGCGGGATGCCGGTCACCTCCGACACGATCTGGGCAAAGGTCGTCTCGTGCCCCTGGCCCTGCGTCTGCACCGACAGGCGCACCACGGCCTTGCCCGTCGGATGGACGCGCACCTCGGCGCCGTCGGCCATGCCGAGCCCGAGGATGTCCATGTGCTTGCGCGGGCCCGCCCCCACCGTCTCGGTGAAGAAGCTGATGCCGATGCCCATGAGCTCGCCGCGCTGGCGCTTCTCGGCTTGCTCGGCGCGCAGCTGCTGGTAGCCCGCCATGTCCATGGCGACCTGCAGGGCCCGTTGGTACTCGCCCGAGTCGTACTCCCATCCGGTGGGCGACAGATACGGGAACTGCTCCGGCCGCAGCAGGTTCTTCATGCGCAACTCGGCCGGGTCCATCTGCAGTTCGTCGGCAAGGCAGTCGACAATGCGCTCGATGAGATAGGCGGCCTCCGTCACGCGGAACGAGCAGGCGTACGCGACACCGCCTGGCGCCTTGTTGGTGTAGACGCCCCGCACGTGGCAGTGGGCGGCCGGATAGTCGTAGCTGCCCGTGAACACGTGGAAGAACCCGGCCGGATACTTCGTCGGCTGGGCCGTGTTGTTGAACGCCCCGTGGTCGGCCAGCACGTCGACCCGCAACCCGAGGATCTTGCCGTCCCGGGTGGCCGCGATCTCACCGTGCATGTGGTAGTCGCGGGCGAAGGAGGTGGACATCAGGTTCTCGGAGCGGT
>DASXAI010000388.1:0-5247 GCA_036406775.1 Acidimicrobiales bacterium | reverse complement strand
TACAGGCCGAACAGGTCCGGGAAGTCGGTGTCCGGGCCGCCCGCCGTCGCGCCAGGCGTTGTCAGCTGGCCGTGGCTGAGGACGAGCCCACCGGCCCCAACCTGCACGTGCTCGTTGCCGGCGGAGGACACGATCACCATGCCCTTGAGCCTGGCGTACTCGACGACGTCCGCGTAGAGCCGGTAGATCAGATCCTGCTCGGGGTCGCTCCGGTCGAGATAGCCCCCGAAGGAGATGCTCAGCACGTCGACGCCGTGGTCGGCGGCCCAGAGGAACGCCTGGAGGATCTCGGAGTCGTTGGCGGTGCCGCACCACTCCGAGATCTTGAGGGACACGAGGCTCACGTCTGGCGCGATGCCGTTGATGCCGGCGCCGTCGAGCTTGCCGGCGATGTTGCCGCCGATCCAACTGCCGTGCCCGTTGAAGTCACCGTCGACCGGTCCACCCGTCTCGGCCGCCAGGTCCTCGTCCGAGACACCGAGGCCGAGGACGTCCTTGCAGAGGGTCGGATCGGCGAAGTTCTGCACGTGAGTCACGTGGCCGGCCAGTTCGGCGTGGGTGTAGTCGAGTCCCGTATCGGCGACGGCCACCGTCACGTCGGGCGAGCCGGTGGTGACGCGGAACGCTTGCAGCATGTGGACGCGTGCCTCGTTCCACAGCAGGCCGGACAAGTCGTAGGCCGGATCCGGCGTCACCACCGGGCCGATCTGCGAGCTCGCGAGGTCGATGTTCTGCCTCGCGGTCACGCCGCTGGCCGCTCGTTCGGGCGGCGCGACCGTGACGCGGTGGTCCTTGGCGATGCCGGCGGCGTGCACACTGGCCGCGAGCCGCGTCCGAGTGGCCTCCGGCGCCCGCACCACGAGGCTGTCGATCTCCGGCAGCTCCTTGACGACGCGGCCGCCGGCCCGCTGGACATCGGCCTTCAGGCCGGCGTAGTCGGCGGTGGTGTTCGCGACCGCCAGGTACTGATCCTCATCCGCCTCGACGGCGGGCGTCTTCGGCGCTGCACTTGCCGCCGGTACGACGGCGGCCAACGACATCGGGAAAGCGACCGCGAGTGCCGCGACCGCCAGCTTCCTCTTCCCCATGGGGTCCTCCCCATCTCGTTGTCGGAATGCCTGTTTCCCTCCCGTGGCCAGACGTCGGGGATGGTACGGCACGCGACAAGGGCCGCCGGACTGGAGAACGAAATGGACGGGGGCCGTAGGCTGCGGCCATGACGGTGACCGACTCGCTCTCGGTGGGCGCGGCCCCCGCCCCTACGCGGTGGACGGCCCAGTGGAAGGAGCTCTACGAGGAGGTCATCACCAGCGGCCTCTGCACCGGCTGCGCCGGCTGCGTGATCGCCTGCCCCCACGACGTCATCGGCTACACCCACGAGGTCGGGCACTACCGGCCGTTCCACCTCGAGGACGAACTGGGCCCCACCGACTGCACCCATGGGGTGAAGGGGTGCACCTCGTGTACCCGGGCGTGCCCGCGGTTCCGCGCATGGGAGTCCGACGCCAACGAGCACTTGTTCGGCCGGGAGCGGGAGCCGGGCGAGATGTACGGCATCACCAAGGACCTGTTGCTGTGCCGAGCATCCGACGACCTGGTGCACCGCATGGGCCAGGACGGCGGCTTCGTGGCGGCCCTGCTGATCTGGGCCATGGACCAGGGCTACATCGACTGCGCCCTCACGTCGTTCCTCGAGGGTGACGGCACCTCGTGGAAGGCGCGGCCGGGCCTGGCCACGAACAAGGAGGAGATCCTGGCGTCGTCCGGGAGCCGCTACACATACTCGGCCAACACCCTCGCCATCAAGGAAGCACTCGACAAGGGCTATTCGAAGCTGGCCCTCGTGGGCATGAGCTGCCAGTCGTCCGTGCCGCCCGTCATGTGGCACCGCAAGGTGGGCAAGGCCGGCAAGCCCTTCCTCTTCAACATCGGGCTGCTGTGCTCGAAGACGTTCGACGACGCCATCTTCGAGGAGCTGTTCCTCGCCAAGTACGGCCTCCGCAAGGAGGAGATGGTGAAGATGAACATCAAGGGCGTCTTCCAGATCTGGATGAAGGACGGCTCGTATCACGAGATCGACTTGAAGGAGTGCCACCAGTGGACGCGGGAGGGCTGCAAGCTCTGCCCCGACTTCGCCGCCGAGCACGCCGACATCTCCACGGGCGGCATCGGAGAGGACAACGACTGGACGCTCGTGCTCGTGCGCACGGACCTGGCGCGCGAGATCCTGTCGCGGATGATCGACGCCGGCGTCATCGTCTCGCGTCCCGCCGACACCGACGAGAAGGCGATGAAGCTCCTGCGCACGCTGTCGATCGTGAGCCGGCGGCGCTGGCCGGACTCCGCCGACCCGTCCGTGAAGGTGGGCGTGCCGCCGCCGAAGAAGAAGGCCGACGGCTCCACCCCCGCCCCCCACTGAGCGCCCCAACACACGCCAGTGGCGCCCGATGGGGCGGAATTCGCCCCGAATCCAGACACAAGCGCAGTGGACGGCGCTGACGGGCCAGCGCGACGGGACAAACGGTGATCCGGTAGACACGAGCCGTGGATCCCAGTCCGCTGCGTGACGTCCTCACCGTGGGGCTGGGGGTGCTCACGGGGATGATGTCGGGCGCCTTCGGCGTCGGCGGCGCGGTGCTGTCGACGCCCGGGATCCGCGCCCTCGGTGCCACGCCGATCGAGTCGGTGGGTTCGACGCTCCCGTCGGTGCTGCCGAGTGCGATCACCGGCTCGCTGCGGTACACGCGCGAGGGCCTCATCGACTGGCACGCCGTCGGCCTGACTACACCGGCCGGGGTGCTCGCCGCTGTCGGCGGGGCGCTGCTGGCCCCCCGCATTCCCGGCGACGGCCATCCGCTCATGATCATCACTGCCGCCCTGCTGCTCTTCAGTGGCCTGCGCATGATCGTGCGCCCGCAGGCACCACCACCCGAGCCCGTCGACACCAGCGCCGCCGTCGCCCTTCACCCGCACCCGTTGCACCACCTGACGCTTCCGTTCATCGCCACCGGCACGCTGGCCGGTGCGCTGTCGGGCCTCCTCGGCATCGGTGGGGGCGTGGTGTTGGTGCCCGTGTTCAGTCAGTGGACCGGCCTCCCGTTGAAGAAGGCCATCGCCACCTCTCTGGTCTGCGTCGGCCTGTTCGCCATCCCTGGCACCATCACCCATGCCATCGAGGGCGACATCAACTGGCGCTTCGCCCTGCTGCTGTGCATCGGCGTCGTCCCTGGCGCTCGCATCGGCTCCGCGCTGGCCCTGCGGGCCGCCGACCACCGTCTGCGGCTGGCCGTCGGGATATTCCTCTCCGTGCTCGCGGTGATCTACGGCATCGGCGAGATCCTGGCCCTCACCTGAGGGCGGCGGCGCGCGCGAAGACGGCGTCGAGCATGGCCTCGGTCAACTTGCCCGTGAACGTGTTCTGCTGGCTCGGGTGGAAGCAGCACACGATCGTGCGGTCGCCGACAGGAACTTCCACGCCGTGCCCGAAGCGAGGTCGCGGCCGCACGCCGAGAACGGCGGCGACGTTCTCGTAGGCGAAGGCACCCAGCACCACGATCACGCGGACCCGCGGCAACAACGCCAGTTCGCGCGCGAGGTACGGCCGGCACCGGTCACGCTCGTCCACCGTCGGCTTGTTGGCGGGCGGCGCACACCGCACCACGGCCGCGATGTAGGCGTCGACGAGCCGCAGTCCATCGTCCCGACTGACGCTCTCGGGTTGGTTGGCCAGCCCGGCGCGCCACATCGATCGGAAGAGCCAGTCACCCGAGCGGTCGCCGGTGAAGACGCGCCCGGTGCGGTTGCCGCCGTGGGCCGCCGGCGCCAGCCCGACCACCAGCACGGAGGCATCGGGGTCGCCGAAGCCCGGCACCGGCTTGGCCCAGTACTCCTCGCTGGCGAAGGAGGCTCGCTTCTCCCGACCTACCTGCTCCCGCCACGCCACGAGCCGTGGGCAGGCGCGACACGCCCCGATCTCCTCGGTGAGCGCGGCCAGGGCCGTGGGCGAGTCCATGATCCGACGGTAGGTTGATGGACCGACCATGGCCAGCACTCGGCGGACCAAGCCCCCCACCTCCACGCTCGTACTGTTCGTTCGCCACGGCCAGACACCGAGCACAGGCGAGCGGCTCCCGGGTCGCACGCCCGGATTGCACCTGTCGGATGCCGGACGGGACCAGGCGACGGCGGCCGCCACTCGCGTGGCCGAGTTGAAGCGCGTCGATGCGATCTACACGTCTCCGCTGGAGCGGGCGCGCGAGACGGCAACACCGATCGCCACCGCCCGTGCGCTCAAGCCGGCCATCGACCGCGGCCTCCTGGAGTGCGACTTCGGCGACTGGACCGGCGCCGAACTGAAGAAGCTCATGAAGCTGCCGGAGTGGCGCAGCGTGCAGGGCTATCCGAGCGGGTTCCGCTTCCCTGGCGGCGAGAGCTTCGTCGAGATGCAGGATCGGATGGTCGGTGCCGTCGGCCAGCTCGTTGCGCGTCACCGCGGCGGGGTAGTGGTGTGCGTGAGCCACGCCGACCCGATCAAAGCCGCTGTCGCCCATGCTCTCGGCACCCACCTCGATCTGTTCCAGCGCATCGTGATCTCCACGTGCTCGATCACCGCGGTGTCGTACGGCCTGGGCGGTCCCGTCGTGCTCACGGTCAACTCCACCGGCGGCTCCCTGGCCGCCCTCGCGCCGTCGTGACGCACGACCTCGGCACAGTGGTGCTCGTCAGCGGGGCCGTGGGCGAGCCCGGTCAGCGCACCTTCTTCTTGCAGACGCAGAGCCGCGACGGCGTCCACACTGTCAAGTGCGAGAAAGGGCAAGTGGCGGCCCTGGCCGAGCACCTGCAACGACTCCTCGCCGATCTTCCCGCGAGCGGCGCTTCGTCCCCGGTGGCGACCGATCTGCAGCCGCCCCTCGAGCCTCGGTTCGTACTGGGCACCATCGGGCTCGCGTACGACAGCGACGCCGATCGCCTCGTCGTCGTCCTCGAAGAGCTCGTCGTCGCCGACGAGGACGAGCCGGAGGATCTCGACGTCGAGCACGACGGCCTGCGCCTCGAGCTCACCCGCGACGCGGCCGCCACCTTCTGCGCCCACGCCCTCGAGATCGTGGCGGCCGGCCGGCCCGCCTGTCGGTGGTGCGGGCGCCCGATGGACGCCGACGGGCACGCCTGCCCGCGTATGAACTGATCCGTGGATCCGCTCGACCACGCCGTCGGGCAGCCGCTCGCCCCCGAACTCCCAGATCACGG
>DASXAI010000387.1:0-4101 GCA_036406775.1 Acidimicrobiales bacterium | reverse complement strand
GAAGCTCCGCTACTGCCGCCGGGTCGCTTCGTAGACTTGCCGGGGCGCGGCACGACGTTCGTCCGGGAGTTAGCCGGGCCCGCTGAGGCACCGGTCGTCGTGCTCCTGCACGGCTGGACTGCCACCGCCGACCTCACGTGGCACCAGACGTACGAGCCGCTGGCTGCCCACTACCGCGTGCTCGCGCTCGACCACCGCGGCCACGGTCGCGGCATCCGCACCCGCCGCCCGTTCCGTCTCGAGGACTGCGCCGACGACGTGGCGGCGCTGGCCGGCGTGCTGGGCATCGACCGGCTCGTGCCCGTCGGCTACTCGATGGGCGGCCCCGTGGCCATGCTCCTGTGGCGGCGCCATCCGGCGTTGATCGACGGCCTCGTGCTGTGCGCCACCGGCCGGAGCTTCAGCAGCAGCCGCCAGGACCGCGCCGAGTTCCTCGCCCTGGCCGGCCTGGCCATGGCGTCGCGCCTCACGCCCGAGCCGGCGCGAGCGTGGATCGGCGGCCAGGTGATCACCCGCCGGGGCCGCCGGACCGGAGAGTGGGCGCGGGCCGAGGTCATGCGCAACGACTGGCGCCACGTGCTCGAGGCCGGCGCCGCCATCGGCAGCTTTTCCGCCCACTCGTGGGTCGCCGACATCGACGTCCCGACCGCGATCATCGTCACCACCGACGACCGGGTGGTGCCCTTGCGGCGCCAAGAGCGACTCGTGGCCTCTGTCCCGCACGCCGTCGAGTTCCGGGTGGAAGGCGATCACGACGTGTGTGTCGCCCGCCCTGAGCGGTTCCTGCCCGCCCTCATCGCCGCGTGCCAGACCGTCACGGCAACTGACGCGCGGGAAGTGTCCTAGAGGCCCAAAAGTCGCGTCAGTTCGTCGGCGGCGGCGGCGACGGCGGCGCCGTACCGGGCGGCGGGCGACCGGGTCAGGCGCTCGACGGGACCCGACACGCTGACGGCGGCCAGCACGTGGCCGGCGGCGTCGTGGACGGGCGCCGAGACGGACGCGACGCCCGGCTCGCGCTCCTCCACCGACTCGACCACGCCGTCGACGCCCGACAGCACCCGTCCGGCCGACCCACGATCGAGCGGCAGCAGCGACCCGACGGGGACGATCCACCGCAGCCCGTGCGCCGACTCGAGCGACTCCACGCAGAGCCGGCCGTCGCCCGACGGGACGAAGAGCTGCACGCTCTCCGCGGTCGCGTCACGGAGGCGCTCCAGCACCGGCCGGGCCGCCGCCGCCAGTGGGAACGTCGCCGCCGCCGCCCGCCCCAGGGCGACCAGCCCGAGCCCGAGGCCGAAGCGGCCGTCGCCGTCGCGCCGCACCAGGCCGTGGGCCTCCAGGGCGACGGCAATGCGGTAGGTGGTGGCCCGCGGCAGGCTGGTGACCGCCACCAACTCGGCCAACCCGAGGGGCCGGCCCGCCGTCTCCAGCGCATCCAGCACGGCCACGGCCTTGTCGAGCACGGCGATCGTGGCTACAGTACCGTCCACGAGACGAGACTAGTGTCTCAGAGAGTGAGACAGCAAGCGATGCCCCCTGCCACGACCCTCGCCCAGAAGGTCTGGGAACGCCACGTGGTCCACTCGGGCCCGGGCGAACCGGACCTCCTCTACGTCGACCTCCATCTCGTCCACGAGGTGACGAGCCCGCAGGCGTTCGACGGGCTCCGGCTGTCGGGCCGCACCGTCCGGCGCCCCGACCTCACCGTGGCCACCGAGGACCACAACGTCCCCACCGCCGACATCCACCTGCCGATCAAGGATCCGGTCAGCGCCAAGCAGGTCGAGGTGATGCGGGCCAACGCCGCCGAGTTCGGCCTGCGCCTGTACCCCATGGGCGATGCCAGCCAGGGCATCGTCCACGTCATCGGGCCGGAGCAGGGGCTCACCCAGCCGGGCATGACGATCGTCTGCGGCGACTCACACACCGCCACCCACGGCGCGTTCGGGGCGCTGGCCTTCGGCATCGGCACGAGCGAGGTCGAGCACGTGCTCGCCACCCAAACCCTCCCGCAGGCCCGCCCGAAGTGGATGGCGATCACCGTCGACGGCGACCTGCCGTCTGGCGTCACGGCCAAGGACGTGATCCTCGCCATCATCGGTCGCATCGGCACCGGCGGCGGGATCGGTCACGTGATGGAGTACCGCGGCGCCGCCATCCGGTCGCTCTCGATGGAGGGCCGCATGACGGTCTGCAACATGAGCATCGAGGCGGGGGCCCGGGCGGGACTGGTGGCACCCGATGAGACGACGTTCGCGTACCTCGAGGGTCGCCGTCACGCGCCGACCGGCGCGCAGTGGGAGGCCGCGCTCGACGACTGGCGCTCGCTGCGCACCGACGACGGGGCCCGCTTCGACACCGAGGTCGTGATCGAGGCCACCACCCTGCGGCCCCACGTCTCGTGGGGCACCAACCCGGGTCAGGTCGTGTCGATCGACGACGCCATCCCCGACCCGGACAGCTTCGCCGACGCCAACGGGCGCGAGGCGGCGGCCCGGGCCCTCACCTACATGGGCCTCACCGCCGGTACGCCGATGCGCGCCATCCCCGTCGACACCGTCTTCATCGGCTCGTGCACCAACAGCCGCATCGAGGACCTGCGGGCGGCGGCCGCCGTGGTAGACGGTCGCCACGTCACCGTGGGGCGGGCCATGGTGGTGCCCGGCTCCCACGCCGTGAAGGCCCAGGCCGAGGCGGAGGGCCTCCACCACGTCTTCACCGCCGCCGGCTTCGACTGGCGCGAGCCGGGCTGCTCGATGTGCCTGGCCATGAACCCCGACACGCTGTCGCCCGGCGAGCGCTGCGCCAGCACGTCGAATCGCAACTTCGAGGGCCGCCAGGGTCGGGGCGGGCGCACCCACCTCGTGTCGCCCGCCGTCGCCGCCGCCACCGCTATCGCCGGCCACTTCGCCACCCCCGAGGAGCTGTCATGAAGGCCGTTCGCGTCCACACCGGCACGGCCGTCCCGCTCACCCGCAGCGACGTCGACACCGACCAGATCATCCCGTCCGACTGGCTGAAGCGCGTCGAGCGCACGGGGTTCGGCCGCGGCCTGTTCTCCGAATGGCGCGACGAGCCCGACTTCGTGCTCAACGACGAGCGCTACGCCGGCGCCACGGTGCTCGTAGCCGGACCCAACTTCGGCGTCGGCTCGTCCCGTGAGCACGCCGTGTGGGCGCTGATGGACTACGGCTTCGAGGTCGTCGTCTCCCCGCGGTTCGGCGACATCTTCCGCAACAACTCCACGAAGAACGGCCTCGTACCGGTGGTGCTCGAGGCCGAGGTCGTCGAGCGCATCCACGGCGCGTTGGAGGACGATCCCGACCTCGAGATCGTGGTCGATGTCGAACGGCTCGTCGTGGAGGTGCCGAGCCTCGGCATCGTCGAGCCGTTCCCGCTCGACGCGCCCACGCAGCACCGCTTCCTCGAGGGCCTCGACGACATCGGCATCACGCTGACGCACGAAGGCGAGATCACCGCCTACGAGTCACGGCGCCCGGCGTGGCTGCCGTCAGTCTCATGACGGCCACGCTGCCGGCATGGGACGCCGCCGCCTATGACGCCAACCGCGGCCACCACCGGGCCTACGACGACGCCTTCGTCGCCTCGCTCCCGCTGCGGGCGGCCGATCGGCTGCTCGACATCGGCTGCGGCAGCGGCGAGCTCTCCACCACCATCGCCGGTCTCGTGCCCGACGGCCACGTCGTGGGCCTCGACGGTTCGGCCAGCATGATCGAGGGCGCCTCGGCTCGCGCCGTCGCCAACCAGTCGTTCGTCCTCGGGCCGGCCCAACGGCTCGGGGACCTCGTCGCGGGCCAGCGGTTCGATGGTGTCTACTCCCGCGCCGCCCTGCATTGGGTGCCGCGAGCCGACTGGCCCGGGGTCCTGGCCGCCGTCCATTCGGTGCTCGACGCCGGCGGCTGGCTGCGGATCGAGTGCGGCGGTGGCGACAACGTGGCGGCCATGCAGGCGTTGCTCGACGACGTCTCGGCCGGGCTCGGCGGCCCCACCGCGCCGTGGAACTTCCTCCCCGCCGGCGCCGCCCTCGAGCTGGTGGAGGCGGCCGGCTTCCGCCCCGGCGCCGACGGCTGGGCGCGCACG
>DASXAI010000386.1:0-4356 GCA_036406775.1 Acidimicrobiales bacterium | reverse complement strand
GTCGTAGGACATCTCCTCGAACAGCGCCTGGGCGATGCCCTGCACCACCGCTCCTTCCACTTGGCCCCGCGCCGCGGCCGGGTCCACGATCCGACCGGCATCGGTGACGGCGACGTGGCGGAGCACCCGCACGCGACCTGTGTCGGCGTCGATCTCCACGACCGAGAGGTGGGCGGCAGCGGGATGGGTCGGCTCGGCCTGCTCGTAGAGACACGACGCCTCGAGCTCGTCTTCGGCGTCGGCGATGGCGGCCAGCCGGGCCAGCGACACGATCGACGCCGGCACGCCGCGCACGCCGAAGCCGGCACCCGGCACGAGCACGATGTCGTCCTCGGCCGCCTCGAGCAGCCGGGCCGTCAGGCGGCGGGCGGCGGTGGCCACGTCGGACGCGGCGCGATGCACGGCGACTCCCGCCAGCTGGATCGAGCGGGAGCCGCTGGTGCCGCCGCCGACGTCGAGGAGGTCGGTGTCGCCTTCCACCACGACGACGTCGATCGGTTCGACCGGCAGTACCTCGGCCACCAACGCCGCCAGCGCGACGCCGTGCTCCTGGCCGGCCGACGCCGTCGCCACGGTGACGACCACGGTGCCATCGGCCTCGACGTGCACCCTGGCCCCTTCGGATCGCGACGCCCACGCCGTCGAATCCACGACCGTGGCCACACCGATGCCCAGCAGCGGGCCGCCCGTGGCGCGTCGGCGGGCCTGTTCGGTGCGCAACCCGGCGTAGTCGGCGTGGGTGACGAGCACGTCGAGGAGCCGGGCGTAGTCACCCGAGTCGTAGGTCATGCCCGTGGGCGTGCGGTACGGGAACTCGTCCGGGGCCAGGAGGTTGCGGCGCCGCACCTCGACCGGATCGAGGTCGAGCTCGGCGGCGAGCACGTCGAGACCGCGCTCGAGCACGATGGCGGCTTCCGAGCGTCCTGGTCCCCGGTAGGCCGTCGTCGGCGTCCGGTTGGTGAAGATGGCGCGGGCGGTGAACTCGACGGCGGGGATGCGGTACGGCCCCGATGCCATCAACTTCATCTTCATCGGCTCGATGGCGGCGATGCCCGGGTAGCCGCCGCTGTCGCAGGTGACGGCGAGCCGCAGGCCGACGAGGGAGCCGTCCCGCCGGGCGTGGAGCTCGAGGTCCTGGTGCACACCGCGACCCTGCATTCCGACGAGGTTCGACGCCCGGTCCTCCTCGTAACGGACGGGCCGGCCGAGGGCGAGGGCGGCCGCCGCCACGACGACGTGCTCCATCGGCAGTCCGGACGCCTTCCCGCCGAAGCCGCCTCCGACCCGTGGCACGCGCACGCGGATGCGTTCGGGCTCCCACCCGAGCGAGGCGGCCAAGCGCAGGCGCGCCAGGTGGGCGGCCTGGGTCGAACACCACACGTCGAGGCGATCACCGGCCGGCGCGACCACGACGGCCTGGCCCTCCATCGGCGCCACCGCGAGCCGGGGCACGGCCGTTGCCACTCGGATGGTGACGTCGCCGTCGATCGTGGGCGCCGGGACGTCGGCCGGCAGATCGAGCAACACGTTGGTGCCGTGGTCCGGGAACACCAGCGGCGAGTCGGCGGCGTCGGCGGCGAGCGGATCGGTGACGGCGGGCAGAGGCTCGTAGTCGACGACGACGAGCTCGGCGCCGTCCTCGGCCGCGACCCGCGACGTCGCCACGACGATCGCCAGCCGTTCACCGGCGTGGCGGACCACGTCGCGGGCGAGTGGGCGCTCGGCCATCTCCACCGTGCCGACGTACGGGGGAACCGAGACGAACGACAGGTCGGCGGCGGTCAGGACGGCGACGACGCCTGGCGTCGACGAGGCGGCGTCGGTGTCGATGGCGGCGATCCGGGCGTGGGCCGCCGTCGACCGCACGAAGGCGGCGTGGAGGACACCGTCGACGGCGAGGTCGCCCGTGTAGCGCGCGTCCCCCGAGAGCAGCCCTTCGTACCGTTCGACCACGGCCAGAGCACTAGTGGCCCGGGGCTGGCTTCGCAAAACGGTCGGGATCGGCTTCTCGGCGTCGGCCGCGTCGAAAACGAGGCAGAACCACGCCGAGAAGCAGAACGACGCCGAGATTCGGCGGAGGAGGCCGGCTCTGGGGGGTGACTAGTCGCCCGCAAGCTCGGCGGCCAGGTGGAGCACGGCCTCGTGCTGGGCTCCGGCCTCGGGCCCGGCCAGGGGGCGGTGCTCGGCCACGGTGCGCAGGGCGTCGTCCCGGCCGACGCCCATCGCCAGGAGCACGCACGTGGCGACGGTGCCGGCTCGGCCGATGCCGGCCCCGCAGTGCATCAGCAACGAGGACCCGCCGTCGAGGCGCGCCACGAGGTCGTCGACGAACGGCCGCAGCTCGGCGAGCGGCGGCACGTGGAGGTCGGGGATCGGGTACCACAGCGCCCGGGTGCCACGGTGCCGGTCGAGCCAGGCCACGTAGCCCGGGTACCGAGGCTCGAGCTCGTGGCGTTCGTTGAGGCACACCATCGTCGTGGCCGCGACCCGTTGCAGCGCCCCTTCTGGATCGCCGCCGACGGCGTGCTTGCCGCACAGCCACAGGGTGCCCGGACCGCGTGGGAGCGGGATACGGTCCACCCCGCCGTCCACCGAACGCGGCCCCAGCCAGCTCACGCTCGGATGGTAGAGGCGCGTGCCGGGTGCCCGAAGGGTCGGGAGAGGGCGCCCATAGTGTGGCCACCGTGCCCATCCGGACCGCGGTCGTCGCGGCGCTCGCCCTCGTGCTGGCGGCGTGCGGCACGCGGCTGCCCGACAGCGCGTTCACCACGACCACGGTGGCCGGCGCTCCGACGAGCGCGGCCAGCACGAACCCGGCGTCCGACGTCGGCGTCACGCCCACCGAGGTCCGCGTCGGGCTCATCGTGAGCAAGACCAGCGCACTGGGCTCGGAGACCTTCGGCCCGCCGATGTACGGCGCCCTGGCCTACTTCAAGGCGCTCAACGAGCGCGGCGGTGTCGCCGGCCGCACCATCGACGTCGACGTCTGCGACGACTCCGGGACCGGAGCCGGCAACCGCAACTGTGTGCACAAGCTCGTCGACGACGACAAGGTGTTCGCCTTCGCCGGCAACTCGATCTACCAGTACGTGGCGGCGTCCGAAGTGAGCGACAAGGACGTGCCCGACATCGCCGGTCAGCCCATCGGCAACGCCTACGACCAGTACCAGCACCTGTACAACCTCTACGGGGCCGTCTACCCGCGCAACGGCACGGTGGGCTACGACGGAAAGCTCTACGGCGGCACCGAGGTCTACCGGTATTTCAAGACGGCGCTCGGCACGAAGACGGCCGCCGTCGTGTCGTACAACCAGGCCGACTCGCAGCGCTTCGCCGACCTCATCGTCCGCAGCTTGCAGGCCGAGGGCTACAGCGTCGTGAGCGAGCAGGTCGATTTCGCCGTGCCCAACTTCGACGCCGTCGCCGCCGACATGAAGGCGCACGGGGTCGACTCGGTCTTCGACAGCCTGGACGCCGCCGGCAACGTCAATCTGTGCAACGCCATGGACAGCGCCGCACTGGCGGTGAAGGCCAAGGTCACGACCGTGCAGAGCTGGGACGAGACCGTGCGCAGCCAGTACGCCAAGGCCCCGACGTGCCGCAACTCGCTGTACGCCACGTCGATGGACCTCAACTACATGGACACGCAGTACCCGGCGGTGGCCCAGTTCCGGGCCGAGATCCAGGCGGCCTATCCCGATCGTGCCGACCGGCTGTCGATGTGGGAGCTGGAGGGCTGGGCCTCGGCCCAGTGGCTCACCGACGCCATGACGTCGTGCGGCGCCAACCTCACCCGGGCGTGCGTCGAGGCCTACATGAACCGGCCGGTCGACTACGACGGCCACGGCGTGCTCATCCCGCGCAACTTCATCGTCGAACCGACGCCGGCACCGACGCAGCACAATTGCCTCAACGTGGCGCAGTGGCAGGACAACGCCTACGACGGCAAGGGCGGCTGGGTGACGCGGGTGCCCGACATGAACACCAACTGCTTCGACGTGCCGGCCGTGGCGTACTCGGCCTGACCCTTCAGCCGAGGGCGCGGGCCAGGGCGTCGCCGCGCAGTTCGGCCGGTTCACCCGCGAAGGCGACGTCGCCGCGCCGCAGCACGTACACGACGTCGGCGCACGCCAGCACCTCGCGGGCGTACTGCTCCACCACGACGACGGCACAACCCCCTGTCACGAGCGCGGCCAGCGCGTCGTAGAGCCGGCGGACGGCGGCGGGCGCCAGGCCTCGGCTCGCCTCGTCCAGCAACACGACGCGACCGGGCCGCAACAAGGCACGCGACACGGCGAGCATCTGCTGCTCGCCGCCCGACAGCGTGCCCGCCGTCCGCTCGAGCAGGGCGCCGAG
>DASXAI010000385.1:0-10719 GCA_036406775.1 Acidimicrobiales bacterium | reverse complement strand
GCACGGCTTCGGCACGCCCACGTTCGACGGCCGCCGAGTCGAGGTGCTTGGTGTCGACCTCGTGGTGTTCGACGGCATCGACGAGCAGCGTGAGCCGATCACGACGCTGCGGTCGGCCGGCACGTTCGTCGGCATCGAGCCCGGCATGTCACCCGCGGTGTACACGCCGGCCACACCCCTCGATCTCGACGCCGGCCTGGAGGTCGATCCCGGCGCCGCCGCCATCGCGGCGTGGTTCGATCTCGTCAGCGAGGCCGTGGGCCGGTTCGCCTCCTCCCATCTCGACGAGGCGCCCGGCCTGGCGCAGCTCTGGCCCGAGCACTTCGACTATGCCCTGCCCATGGGCGCCGTGAACTACGGCGGCTCGCCCGGCGACGACCAGCACCGGGAGCCGTACCTGTACGTCGGTCCCTCGACGCCGCGCACGGGCCCGTTCTGGAACGAGTCCTTCGGCGCGTCACGCGCCGCATCGACGGTCCGCTCGGTGGACGACGCCGTGGCGTTCTTCGAAGCCGGCCGGGCCGAAGCAGCGCGCTGACGACCGCCTTCAATCGACGTCGCGGGCGAGCTCGGCCAGGATCTTGACGCCGCGCTCCGTCTGCGACGGCGTGACGGAGCCGTAGCCGAGCACGAGCCCGGGCGCCAGGTCGGGCCGGGGCCGGCACCGGTACTTCGACATCGGTTCCACCCCGACGCCCTCGGCGGCGGCCCGCTCGCTCAGCCGCCGGTCGTCGACTCCGGCCGGCAGGCTGACGAGGAGGTGCAAGCCGGCGGCGATCCCGCTCGGTGTCGCCTCGGGGAAGAGCCGGGCGAGGGCGTCGATCAGGGTGTCGCGCCGGTGCCGGTAGATGCGTCGCGTCCGGCGGAGGTGACGGTCGAGATCGCCGCGCGCCAGGAAGTGGGCCGTGGTGGCCTGAGCCAGCGAGGCGGTGGCCAGGCCGGTCATCTCGCGCATGGCGATGACACGGTCGACCAACGCCGGCGGCAACACCAGCCAGCCGAGGCGCACGCCGGGCGCCAAGCTCTTCGAGAGGGTGCCGCCGTAGATCACGTGCTCGGGTGCCACCCCCTGGAAGGCGCCGATCGGGTGGCGGTCGTAGCGGTATTCGGCGTCGTAGTCGTCTTCGACCACGACGCCGTCGATCTCGTGGGCCCACGCCGCCAGCTCCGCGCGCCGCCGCGGCGACAGCACGGCGCCGGTGGGGTACTGATGGGCGGGTGTCACCACCACGGCGCGCGCGCCGGTGCGACGGAGCTCGTCGACGACGATGCCTTCCTCGTCGACGGCGACGGGCACGTAGCGCGTGCCGACCCACTCGATCTGCTGGCGCGGGCCGGTGTGGCCGGGGTCCTCGACGGCGATCACGTCGTAGCCGAGATCGCGCAGCACGGGCGCCACGAGGCTGAAGCCGTGGGTGAAGCCGTCGCAAACGAGGATGTTCTCGTGCGTGCTGCAGACGCCGCGCACACGGCCGAGGTAGTCGACGAGCGCCTCGCGCAGGTCGGGCAGGCCACGCGGATCGACGTAGCCGAGCGAGCTGCTCGGTAGCGTCGCGAGAGCCGTGCGACAGGCGCGGGCCCATGTCGCTCTCGGGAACAGCGCGAGGTCAGGCAGACCCGGAAGGAAGTCGATCGACGGCCGGGCGTGGCGGTCCGGCGCGGTGCAGGCGCTGGGCTCGGCCACCGGTGCCGTGCCGACCACCGTCCCGGACCCGGCTCGGGACACCAGGTAGCCCTCGGCCAGCAACTGGTCGTAGGCGGCCACGATGACGCCCCGGGTCACGTCGAGATCAGCGGCGAGGGCGCGGCTCGACGGCAGCCGGGTGCCGGGCGCCAGCCGGCCGGAGCGGATCGCCTCCCGCAGCTCGTCTTCGACCTGGGCCCGCAGGCCCCGGGCCTTGGAGCGGTCGAGGGCGACCAGGACCTCTGGTGAAGTGGTACTCATAGAAGGCTCGGAACTGGACCTTACTACCGATCCAAGTTCGTCGTACCGTGACCTCATGTTCGCTGTGTACTGCCCCCGCCATCGTCACCGGGTCCTGCTCGGGCACGGCGCCATCCAGTCGGTCACGAACACGCCTGACGGCGTGATGGTGCAGTGGGAGTGCGACTGCGGCGCCGTGGGCACGATGCGTACCGGCCGGCGACGGGCCCGGGCCCGCGACACCGTCGACGAGCGGTGGGGCCGGTGATGATCACGCACTGGAGCACCGCCGCCACGCTCGCCCATGAGCACCAGGACGACCTGCGCCGCGCCGCCGAGCGGGCCCGACGAACCCGCGACGGACGGGGCCGTCGCCGCCTCCGACCTGGCTGACGATCGCGCCGGCGGGCGTGCGAGGATGCGTCGTGGCCGAACTCCCCCCGCCGACGCCACCGCCACCTCGGCCGCTGACCCCACCTGCTCCGGCGCCTCCTGCCTCCCTGCCGCCTCCGGGCTCGCTGCCACCACCGAGGGCTTCGGCTCCCGCGTCGCCCTTCGAGACCCCGTTCCCCGCACCCCGGCCCGCCTCGGCCCAGCCCGTCACCCGGCCCCGGTCGTTCTTCTGGCTGGTGATCGCGGGCGCCATCGCCGCCATCGTGGCGGCCTTCCTGCCTTGGATCAGCGCGACGGCGGTCTTCGCCGGATCGCTGAGCCGCAACGGGCTCGATGGTGACGGCCAGATCACCATCGTGCTCGGGGTCGTCGCGGTGGTCCTCGCCGTCGTGGCGCTGCGGGGCCAGCCGGCGCCGCTGGCCGCGCTCGTCATCGTCGCCGGGCTCGGTGCGCTCATCGCCGTCATCGGCGTCATCGACTACGTCGACGCCAGGAACCGCATCGGCGACCTCACCGTCGAGGAACGTCAGCTCGTCGCCATCTCGATCGGGGCCGGGCTGTACCTCACCATCGCCGCCGGTGTCGCCGTCGTCGTCGGTGCGGTGCTCGGTGCGGTGTCGCAGGACCGGCCTCGGTAGCGTCCGGGCATCGACTACTTCCTCGATGCGGTCGTCCGCGGGCTGCAGGTCGGCAGCATCTACGCGATGGTGGGCCTCGGCCTCGGCGTGATCTTCACGTCGACCGGGGTGCTCAACTTCGCCCAAGGCGACTTCGTGATGGTCGGCACGCTGCTCGGCGTCGCCCTGTGGTTCCGGATGGGCTGGCCGTTCCTGTTGGCGCTGCTCGCCGTGATCGGCGCGGGCGCCGTCCTCGGTGCCGGCACCGAGATCGTGGCGGTGCGGCGCCCGTTGCGCCGCCACCAGTCGTCGATCGCATGGGTGATATCGACGCTCGCCGTGTCGCTTCTCATCGAGGCGGGCGCCCGCTACTACCTGCGGCCCGGGTCGTTCCCACCGTACGTCCCGTGGGGCCCCTTCACCATCGGCCCCCAATTGCTCGTGCCGCAGCGGCTGGTCATGCTCCCGATCGCAGTGGCGATGACGGCCGTCGTCGCGGTCTGGATGTCGCGCTCGCGCTGGGGGCGCGCCCTGCGCGCCATCGCCTTCGACCGTGAGGGCGCGGCCATGCGCGGCATCCCGGTGGGTCTCGTGTCGCTTGTCGCCTTCGCCCTCGGCGGCGCCATCGCCGGCGCCGGTGGCATGCTCGCCGGCCCGGTGACGCAAGCGTCGTACAGCCTGGGGATCCCCAGCACGTTGCAGGGCTTCGTGGCCGCCACCATCGGCGGCATCACCCATCCGTGGGGGCCGCTGGTCGGTGGCCTCGCCCTCGGCGTCACGTTGCAGTTCACGACGGCGTACTGGGACGCGTCCTACGCCAACGTGGTCGAGTTGGTGGTGTTGCTGGTCGTGCTCGTCGTGCGGCCCGTCGGCTTCCTGGGCCAGCGCTTCCGCAGCGTCTGAGTCAGCGGTCAGACGACGCGGCCCAGGAAGGCGGCGAGCTGGTCGGCGTGGGGCGCGTCGGCCCCGCACGGCTGTTCAGGGCCGAACGACGCCGTGCCCTCGGGCCCGCGCAGCGCGTCCGACAGGAACGGCCGGGCGCCGGCGAGGAGCTGGGCTGCCAGGTCGGGATCGAGGTCGGCCGGCTGGCCCGTGGCCTTGGCGAGATCCCATCCATGGATGAAGGTGTCGGTGGCCGCGATGTTCACGAAGATCGAGCCCGGCATGTCGCCGAAGGGCAGGTGCATGGTGCGCTCCATGGCGCCGGGTTCGTCGAAGGCGGCGATGGCCGCCGTCGAGCCGCGTTCGAAGTCGCCGACGAAGTCACCGGCGGAGAAGTCGGGTCGCTCGCGGCTGGGCTTCTCCCCGCTGGCCATGGCGGCGAAGAAGAACTGGCCGCCGACGATGTGGTTGAGGAGGTCGGACACCTGCCACGAGGCGCAGGGCGTCGGCAATGTCAGCTGCTCGGGCGTGACGCCCCCGATCACGGCCCGGGTGCTGCGGACGGCCCTCTCCAACAGTTCGACGCCCATGTCACTCTCGCTTTCCTGTGCCGGTCTCGGCACCATCATGCACCAGTGTCACTCGGCGCGGTCGCCGTCGAGATGGACGAAGAGGCATATCCGCGGCTCGTCGTCGACACTGCGGCTGATGTGGCCCTCGCCGGTCATGTCTTCGGCCAGGAGGATCGATCCCGGCCCGAACATGCGGCGACTGCCGTCGCCGACCTCGATCTCGACTGATCCCGTGAGGTTCACCACGAGCTGGCGTCGGGGCGCGGTGTGGAAGTCGAGGAAGTAGTTCGGCGGGACCGTGCGGAACTGCACGCCCCGCCCCGGCCACAGCGTCGAGATCTGACCGCGCATGCCGAAGTCCTCGAGCTCCACGGTGAGATCCTCGAAGTGCGAGCGCCCATCGGCGCCGGTGAAGACGCGGACGATGTCCATCGGCCGATCCTTCCCTAGGTGAGGTCGTCGAGCAATGCCTGAACCCGTTGCTCGATCTCGTCGCGGATGCGACGGACCTCGGCGATCGGCCGTCCGGCCGGGTCGTCGAGGTCCCAGTCGATGGAACGAACGCCTGGGAAGTAGGGGCACGAGTCGCCGCAGCCCATGGTGATGACGAGGTCGGACGCCCGGACAGCCGCGTCCGTGAGCGACTTCGGTGTGGCGCCCGAACTCCGGAGGTCGATGCCGACCTCAGCCATGGCCTCGACGACGACGGGGTTGATCCCTTCGGCCGGGGCCGTCCCGGCCGAACGGACGACCACGCGGCCGGCCGCGTCACGCGCCAGAAAGGCGGCCGCCATTTGCGAACGGCCGGCGTTGTGGACGCAGAGGAACAGCACCTCGGGGATGTGATCAGGCATCGTCCGTGGCCACGGGGCATCAGGACGAACACCGGCACCGACGACGGTCGGATGCCAGCGAAGCTGTCCGACAATGTGCGGGCAATGGTGACGGCGGGGTTGGCGAAGCTGGTGGACGACGTGAACCAATAGGCGCCACCGATCCATGCTGCGACGGCGAAGGGCACAGCGTTGGCGCGGCCACCGCGGACGCAGCCGTGGATCACGAGCAACAAGCCGGCGTCCGATGTGGTGATCGAGCCGAAGAACCGGTCGACCAGCGTGACGACCGGGTTCAGGTGGGCGCCCGACACGGCCCCGAACATCAGGATGAGCCCGCCGAGGGCGCCGGCGGTCGCGGCGGCGTTTTCCAGTAGTTGCAGCCCGATGTCGGCGGGGGACGACCGGCTCGCCATGATGCCGGAACCGATGACAGCGAGGACCAGCAAGCCCGTGCCGAGCGCTTCGGCGGCGAGGCGGCGCGTGAGGCCGATCCGAAGCGTCCCGGTGCCGGTCTCGGGCTGCGTCGCCAGATTCGTCGTGGCCACGGTCCGGTTGCTGACGACGACGCCCTCAGCAGCAGCGGGCGTTCGTGTCGGCCACCGTTGTGCCTTCACCGTCGACCTGCGCACAGCAGGCCAGTCCGCTCTCCGGGTCGACGGTGCGGAGCCGGCCGCCCGGCATCTCGACGTCCTCGAGCACGGTGTAGATCTCCCACGGCTCGCCCGAGGGTCCGTGGACCCAGACTTTGTCCTGGCGGGCGTAACAGCACGACACACCGTCTTCGGTGGCCGTCGCCAGACCCTCGCTCGCGAGGCGACGTTGGGTCGCCGCCACCTCTTCCGTCGAGGCGACCTCGACGCCGAGATGGTTGAGGCTGCCGCCCTGGCCCGAGTTCTCGATGAGCACGAGCTTCAACGGCGGGTCGAGGATGGCGAAGTTGGCGTATCCGGGCCGGACCTTGGCGGGCGGCGTGCCGAACAGCTTCGAGTAGAAGACCACGGCGGTGTCGAGGTTGTCGACGTTGAGCGCGAGTTGGGCTCGGGACACTGGTGGCCTCCTGATAGATTCACAACTGTCGATGGATCCATCGTGGTCCATCCATCGACAGGTGTCAATAGGAGGCGTGATGGCGAAGACGGTGGCCCGCAGTCCGAGTCCGACACCGATGCTCGACGACGACTGCTGCGTCCCGTCGTTGTTGTCGGCCCCCCTTGGCGAGCGTGACGCCGTCGACCTGGCCGCCGCTTTTGCCGCGCTGGGCGATCCCGTGCGGCTGCGGTGCCTGAGCCTCATCGCTGCCGCGGGTGAGTGCTGCTCGTGCGACCTCGAGGCGCCGCTGGCGCGATCGCAGCCCACGGTGAGCCACCACACCAAGGCCCTCGCTGAGGCCGGGCTCATCGTGGGCGAGAAGCGCGGTCGGTGGATGTGGTGGCAGGCCGTCCCCGAGCGGGTGGCGGAGCTCCGAGCCGCGCTCGGTCAGCCGACCTGAGTGGCGTAGACATTGTCCACGCCGACTGTCCCTGGCGCCATCCCGCCGGCGATGGCCGGCCTACGCTCGCCCGATGAGCGACGTCGCCCGTCTCGATGTCGGTGACGACATCTTCCGCGCCGAGGTGATCGTGGCGGCGTGCCACTCGGAAGGGTTGCGAGTCGAGCTCGTCCGCAACGACCATCCCGAGACCGGCGGCTTCCGGTCGCTCCAGCCCGCCTATCTGCTCGTGCGGGCCGAAGACGTGCCTCGCGTGCAGGAGATCATTCGCCGGTCCGACGAGTGAGGAAGTCGAGCAGCAGCTCGTTGAGGCGCTCCGGCGCGTCGAGCGGGATCCAATGTGACGAGCCCTCGATGCGCTCGTAGCGCCACGGCCCGGCGAGAAAGCGTTGCGAGCCGGTCATCTGCGCTTCGCTGCAGTACGCGTCGCCGTCGCTCCAGATGCCGAGCACCGGACAGGAGGCCGGAGGCAGCTCCAGGCCCGACCCAGATGCGAAGACGGCCGGATCGACGTTGGCGCGATACCAGTTCAGCATGGCCGTCAGGTTTCCCGGCGCCGCCTCGCAGTGGGCGATCCAGCGGTCGACGTCGCCGGCACCTTCGGCCCAGCGGCGCAGGAAGGCCCAGTTGTCGGCGGCGAGACCTTGTTCGGCGACGCCGGGCAAGAGGAACCACAGCATGTACCACGACCGCCGGAGTTGCTCTTCGTCGCCGCTGAAGTATCCCGAGGGATGACCGACCGACAGCACCGCCAGCCGCTCGACCCGGTCCGGCGTCTGCGTCGCCAGCGCCCAACCGACGGCTGCGCCCCAATCGTGGGCCACGACCGCCGCTCGCTCGACACCGAGCGCGTCGAGCAGTCCGATGACGTCGCCGACAATCGATGGCAGGGCGTAGGCCTCGACCGAGTCCGGCTTGCTCGATCGCCCGAACCCCCGGAGGTCCGGAGCGATGGTCCGGAAGCCCGCCTCGGTCAGGACGGGAATCTGCCGCCGCCAGAGGTCCGACGAGTCAGGAAAGCCGTGGAGCAGTACCACGGGCGGGCCGTCGGTCGGCCCCTCCTCGACGACGTACAGCTCGATGTCACCGACTTGGCGGGTTGTCGCCATGCGATCGAACGTACACCCGTTCTTCGCCTGCACGCGCCGCTGCGAAGTCGATCAGCGTCGACGCCATCACGATCCACCGCATGCGTCGGGCCAGATCGCCGAGACGTGGGAGGTCTGGGACACGCTCGGGTTCCTGCAGCAACTCGGCGTCGTTCCCGAAAAGCTGACGAGCGGGCGCCCTACGTTGGGTGGGGCCGTAGACGCGCTCGCTGAATTTCGAGCCGTCCGGCGTCCGCTGGTAGCGGTCGTGGTGGACGGCGCAGTTGAGCTCCGACCGGCCGTCGCGCATGTGGCCGAACTCGGTCGTAGTCGCGCATCATCATCGCGTCGGTGAACTCGCTGCCCAGCGCCTCGATCTCCAAACGATCGGCGATGGCCTGAAGGTCAGTCATGCCGTTCTGCGAATCCGATCCGTGGTGAAGAAGTCGCCGACGGGAGGCGTTCGTAGGAGTTTCGGCAGCCAACTCTGCCGATTCCGATCGAGAAATGCGAAGCGCCGTGGCGAGCGGCTTGCGAGCAGCTTCGGCTCTTCGACATACGCCATCACCGCTTCGCCGAAGTCTTCACCCGGCCCGTGCGAGACCATGTAGGAGGTCAGCGGCTGTTCGATCCATTGCGACGAATTCCAGTTCGGGGCGGTGATTTCGTACTGAGCCGGCGGTGAGGTGCCGGCCGCGATCGCCTTCTGTACCGCGACGACGCCCATGTCGAACAGTTGCGGTGGTGACGTCGCCGTCCAGCCCACCTCGCTGGGATACCGGGTGAACGTCGTCGGGTCGACAGCCATGGCCGCCTCGGCCAGCCCGTGACCGAGTTCGTGCGTGAAGGTGCGGCGGATGCTCTGCTCCGGCGTCGGTACGGGGATCGGTGCTCCTTTGACCTCGCCTTGGGTGGAGAGGCCGATGACGACTGGCGGGTAGTTACCGGCGGCCGTGCTGCGACCTGTCGGCAGTCCACGCATCGACTTCACCGCCGGCTCGTAGACGGTGAGATGACCGGCGCCGAACAATGCGGCCGCGCCCGTGTCCGGAACCCCGACGCCCGTGGCGTTGACCGCGTAGTGGACCTTGAAGAACAGGATCTCCTCCACGGCGGGATATCCGCCCACGCGCGCCTCGACATCCTCGAAGCTGTCGACGATGGAACGGTAGGCCGGCGAGCTCGATCCCGGGTCCCACGATTTCCAGTTCGGCAGCGTGATGCCACCGGCCGGCACACCGCCTCGCGGGGTCAAGAGGGACGTCTGCTCCGCTTCTGTTCCCGCCGCGATACGGGTCACCCCGAACCTGGCCATCTCCTTCTCGAACTCCGCGCGCGACATCGTTGCCGCCGTCGGCGGGGCGGGGTTCAGCAAGTTGGGATCGGGCGTGGCCGAGCGCGAACGCGGCTGACGGTAGATCGTTCCTGGCTGGCTCGCCATTTTCGTCCCGGCGAGTGACGCACCACGGGCGACGTCGGCCGCGGCCGCCTCGGCCTGCGACTCGGCGCGCTCACCTGGCAGTGAGATCCGCGATGGCGGCTGCGTCGGCTGTGCCTCCTGCTGGACGACGTGGGCCAGCTCATGAGCGAGGAGTCGCTGATCGTGCCGGAGATGGTCCGCCGCGAGCACGATGTGGGGTCCCCACGTGTATGCCCTCGCGCCGAGCGCGTCGGTGGAGGCCGCCGCCGGCTCGTCACTGTGCAGGCGCACCCGACTGAAGTCATGACCGAAGCGCGCCTCCATCACAGTGCGAGTGTCTGACGCCAGTGGCCGGCCTGGCGTGTGCAGTGCCTCGTGGCCGCGCGCCCGCCAACGCGCCGGAGTCACCGCGGCCCGCCGAAGCTGACCGTTCGTTTCGGCCGACCGCATCGCCGCGCTGACCAGCGCCCGCATCACCTACCTCCGCGATGCCGATTGCCGGGCCCAGGATAGAACCCCGCGTATCAGTCGCAGCCCACGATGACGAACCGGCACGGCGCCGCCGGCTTGGCGGTGCCGTACTCGATGTACACGGTTGGTGTGCCCGCGGCCGCGCCCACCTGGAAGTCGTTGTCGTCGACAGTGGCGAAGTTGCCATTCGCCCGGGCGACGATGCCCTCGACCTTGCCGATCGGGTACGCCGGCGACGCAGTGGTGGCGCCGAGATCGAGGCGGGAGGTCTTCACCCCGGCCGTCACGCCGCGCTTGGCCACGCCAGTCGGCCTGAGAGCGTCCAGACAGTTCAGCGTGGCGGCACCTTCCGTGAGGAGGTTGGTCGCGCCCGTCAGGTCGACTTCGTAGAGGTGCTTGGTCGTCGTCGACGGCTGGCCCTGGCCGGCCGTCCCAGCGTGATCATCGCGCTCGTCGACGAGCAGCCGGTCGGCGCCCATCCAGTAGAGGTCGCTGATGCGCAGTTCGCTGTTCAACGTCGTCCCGTCGGCCTTGGTGTCGAGTGTGTACAGGAAATCGCCGGTGAGCGTCGGCTTGAACGGGTTCGTGATGTCGATCCGAGCGATGCGCGTCGCCGAGCGGTTGTTGTTGCTCTGGAACGCCTCGCCCGAAATCGGGTCGTTGCCGGTGCACGACGTGGCCAGCGGGTTCTGGACGATGGCGTACAGCGTCCGGCCGTTGGGGCTGATCGCGACGCCCTCGAACCCTCGGTTGTCACGCCGGTTGCTGTAGGCGGCTGGGAGGATGTCACGGAGTGGAACCGCCGCCCAGGCGGCGCCGAGGGTCGCCACGTTCTGGCCGGTGGGGGTGATCCGTTGGAGGATCGTTCCATCGAGCGCGACCTGGATGATCGACGGGCGGTACTCGTCGACGATCCAGAACGTAAAGGTGTGGACGTCGAACACGATGCCTTCGCTGTCGAGCCCGTACGGGTCGAGAGGAAGCGGATTGTCGGAGGCGTCGATGACGCCGTCGTTGTTCGTGTCCG
>DASXAI010000384.1:0-3243 GCA_036406775.1 Acidimicrobiales bacterium | reverse complement strand
CCTCCTGATCGGCATCGACCACGTACGCCTGCACGGGCGACCGACGGCCCGCCTGTGGAGCCATGCCGTCCTGCGCCCGGGTCTCATCGGCGCCGAGGGCACCGTCGTCGGCGACGTCCGCGTCTACGACCACGACGACGGCCGGCTGGTGGCCGAGGCGCTCGGCGTCCATGTCCGCCGGGCCACCCGCGAGACCCTTCAGCGCGCCACGGGCCACACGCCGGCCGACTGGTTCTACGAGGTGCGGTGGGAGGACGAGCCACGGGGGCCGGCCCGGAGCACCGAGGACCACGATCGCTGGATCGTGATCGGCGCCACCAACGGCACCGGCGGCGAGCTGGCCCGCCGCCTCCGGGACCGAGGCACTGACGTCGTGCTCGTGGCGTCGGGCGCGGGCGTGGGCGACGCGGTGCGCGGCGCCGTCGACGGCCGGTCGCGCGTGGTGTACCTCGGCGGCCTCGACCTGGCGCCGATCGACACCATGGCTCTCGCCGACGTCGACATGGCCATCGCCGCCACCACGGGTGATGCCCTCGAGGCAGCACAAGCGCTGATCGAGGCCGGCGGCCCGTGCGAACTGTGGATCGTCACCCGGGGCGCGCAGGCGGCAGGCGGCGCAGTAACGGCTCCGGAACAGGCGCCGCTCTGGGGACTCGGCCGGGTGGTGGCCCTCGAGCACCCGGAGCGCTGGGGCGGCCTGGTCGACCTGGGGCCGGGCGACGGTCCGGCGGAGGAGGCGGCGGCGCTCCTCGAGGAGATCGACGGCGACGACGGCGAAGACCAGATCGCGCGCCGGGACGGGCGACGGCTCGTCGCCCGGTTGGCGCGCGTGGCGGCGCCCCGAGCATCGTCACCCGAACTGCACGCCGATGCCGCCTATCTCGTCACTGGCGGGCTCGGCGGGCTCGGCGTGAAGCTCGGGCGCTGGCTGGTCGAACAGGGCGCCGACACCATCGTCTTGACGGGCCGACGCGGCGTGCCCGACGCGGCCACGGCGGAGGCGGTCAGCGAGATCGAAGCGCTCGGTGCGCGCGTCGTACCCGTGGCCGCCGATGTGAACGACGCCGAGGCCATGGCAGCCCTCTTCGCCCGCTTCGGCACCGACCTGCCGCCGCTGCGGGGCGTTGTCCACGCCGCCGCCGAGCTCGGCGACGCGACGATCGCCTCCATGAGCCGCGATGCCCTGGCCGCCGTATTGCGACCCAAGACCGTGGGCACGTGGCAACTCCATCTGCTCACGCGTGACGTGCCGCTCGATTTCTTCGTCGTGTTCTCGTCGACCACCGCGCTCTGGGGTTCTCGCGACCTCGGTCACTACGCGGCCGCCAACCAGTTCCTCGACGCCTTCGCCCATCACCGCCACGCCCTCGGCCAGCCCGCCCTCAGCATCAACTGGGGCACGTGGGACGAGATGCGAGTGGCGTCGGCCGCCGACCGCGCCACCGTGGCCGGCGCCGGCCTGAACCCGCTGCCGTCGGACCAGGCGCTCGCCGTGTTCGGGCAGCTCCTCGCCCGACCGGACCTGGCCCAGGTGGCGGTGGCCTCCGTCGACTGGACCCGGCTGAAGGGCATCTACGAGGCGAGGCGCGCTCGGCCGTTCCTGTCGATGGTGGCGTCGCCGCGTCCGGCGAGGGCCGTCCGTAGCTCGGCCGAACCGGTGCTGTCGGCCCGGCTCGCGGCGGCGCCACCGAGCCAACGCCGCGATGTCGCCGTCGACTTCCTGCGCGAGGAGGTGGCCCGAGCCCTCGGGATCCAGCCCGCGCTGGCCGTCGACGTCGACCAGGGGCTGTTCGAGATGGGCATGGACTCGCTGATGTCGCTCGAGTTGAAGAGCCGGATCGAGGAGGCCCTGGGCACCGATCTCCCGTCGACCCTGACGTTCAACTACCCCACCATCAGTGCCCTCGCCGACTTCCTCACCACGTCCTCGGAGCCCGACGAGTCGCCGGCCGGTGCCAGCCCGCCGCCGGTCACGCCGCTCGACGACGACATGAGCGAAGACGACGTGGCGGCGCTGCTGTCGGAACGACTGGCCCGGTTGGAGAACGCGGCCGGCCGCTGACAGACCGTTGATCGGCTCAGCGGGGACGGGTGAAGGCCCACCGGATGCGGTCGGCCAGCACGACGACGTACGGCTCCTCGAGCAGGTTGGCGTGGGTGCCGATGGCGTACCTCTCGTGGAACCGACCGCGGGTGAACGTCCTCCACTCCGTGTGCCAGTTCTTGTCGGCCAGCGCCACTGACTCCTCGCTGCGCACGAGCACCAGGTCTGCATCCACGGGCCCGCCCTCGTAGTCGCGCAAGGCCGCTCGATGCACTTCTCGCACTCGCTGGACGTGCTCCAGTGCCGGGTTCCAGCGCCGGCGGATCCGCAACCGATCGAGGGCGATCTTGAGTTGCCAGGCAGTGGCGTGACGAAGCCGGCCGTCGCGGAAGTAGAAGCGGAGGCGGAACATGAGATAGCTCGCCCACCGGACCGTCTGCGGGATACCGGGCGGGCCCTGGTCGACCAGCACGACGGCGTCGAGCTCGTCGCCCGCCGCCTCGAGCTGGCGGGCCATTTCGAACGCGACCCACGAGCCGGCGCAGTGTCCACCGATGCGGTACGGACCACGCGGCTGGACCGTCTTGATCTCCCGGATGTAGGCCTCCGCCATCTCCTCCACCCGCGTGTGGATCGGTCGCGTCCCGTCCAGGCCCTGGGGCTGCAACCCGTAGAGCGGCTGGTCCTCGCCCAGCTCGACGCCGAGGTGGGCCAGCTGCAGGACGCTGATCATGTACGGGGCGACGTAGAAGAAGGGCAGTTGCGAACCGCGCGATTGAATGGGGATGAGCGACGCCCACTCCGTCGGGACCTGGCCGGCGCGGATCAGGCCCGCCAGCTCCGCGATCGTGGGCGCCTCGAACAGTGCCGACACTGGCAGCCTCTGGCCGGTGTCCTGCTCGACGAGACCGAAGAGCCGCGTCGCCAGGAGGGAGTAACCGCCGAGGTCGAAGAAGTCGTCGTGGATGCCCACGTCGGGCCGGCCGAGCACCTCCTGCCACCGGACCATCAGCTGGGCCTCGAGGGCATCGCGAGGCTCACCGTCCGGCTGGATGCCGTGATCGCCGTTGCGGAGGTAGTCGAGGGTGGTGTCGGGTCGGGGGAGGGCGTTGCGGTCGATCTTGCGGGTGGGGGTGGTGGGGAAGCGGTCGAGGGTGATGAAGCGGGCCGGGATCATGTAGTCGGGGAGGCGCTGTTGC
>DASXAI010000383.1:0-4286 GCA_036406775.1 Acidimicrobiales bacterium | reverse complement strand
AGGGGGCGCGGGTGCACGTCGATGCTGACGGCACGGTGGTCGTCACCGTGGCGACGGCGTCGGCCGGGCAGGAGCACGGCGTGGCGCTGGCGGCGTTGGTGGCCGAGGTGCTGCCGGTCGACTCGCACGACGTCGTCGTGGTGGAGGGCGACACCGACCTCCTGGACACCGGCGGCGGCACCAGCGGCTCCCGTTCGGTCCAACTGGCCGGCGTCGCCGTGCAGCGCGCCGCCACCGATGTCGCCGCTGCCGCTCGGCGCCTCACGGCCCGACTGCTCGAGGCGGCCGAGGACGACATCGTCCTCGTACCCGGCGCCGGCTTCGGCGTGCGGGGCGTCCCGGCGTCCGTCGTGACGCTGGCCCGGCTGGTGGCCGAGGCGGGAGCCGAAGCCGAGCTCGAGGCGTCGTGCCTCTACGAGCAGTCCGAGCCGACCCATCCGGCTGCCGCCCACCTGTCCGTGGTCGAGATCGACGTCGAGACCGGCGGCGTGCGCGTGCTGCGCCACATCGCCGTCACCGACGCCGGCCGGATCGTCGACCCGTCCGGAGCGCGGGGCCAGGTGGAAGGGGCGGTCGTGCAGGGCATCGCCCAGGCGCTGTTCGAGGAGATGTCGTACGACGCCGACGGCAACCCGCTCACCACGAGCCTGGCCGAGTATCTCGTGCCATCGGCGGCGGAGGTCCCCGCCATCGAGGCCGTGCTGGTCGAGAGCGTCTCGCCGATCAACGCCCTCGGCGCCAAGGGCATCGGGGAGATCGGCATGGTGGGTGCACCCGGCGCCGTGCAGAACGCCGTCGTCGACGCCCTGTCGCACCTCGGGGTGCGGCACATCGACATGCCGTGCACGCCCGAAAAGGTGTGGCGGGCCATCATCGGGAGGTCGTGATGCCGCAGTTCGTTCCCGAGTTCGAGTGGACCGACGACGCCCTCCGGCTGCGGCAGTTCATGTTCGACTTCTGGTTCGATCACCGCCGGCCGCCGAACCTCCACGACGCCCACCGCGCCCTCGGACTCGACCGGCGCCGGCTCGAGGCCGCTTACCAGCTCCTCGACCTCGGCCGGAACTGCACCGTCGACCAGCGCACCCAGAACTTCAACCTGCTGAAGGCGCCGCCGTTCGCCAGCTTCCCGACGTTGTACCCGATGTACGCCGGTGACGAGTTCCTTGCCTACGCCGGGTGCGCCCACGAGGTGCTCGGCTTCTCGAGCTCGCCGGCCGTGGTCGAGACGGTGGTGCGGTGCGAGTCGTGCTGCGAGTGCTGCTTCACGCCGATCACGCTCGAACTACGCGGACTCGAGGTGCTGTCGTGCGAGCCCGTCGAGCCCCTCATCCACGTCACCGAGACGCCGTGGGAGTGGCTCAAGGTCGACATGGTCTCGATGTGCGACACCACCAACTTCGCTCTCGACGCCGCCCACGCCGAGCGCTACGAGCACATGCAGGGGCGGCGCGGCGTGCTGTTCACGCTGGCCCAGGCGACCGAGTACATCCGGTTCGTCGCCGAGGCCCGACTGTGGGACTACCACTGGCCGCCCATGACGGGAGGGACGGTGCGGGGCGACGCCCTCCTCGACCGGCTCGACGCCGTCGGCCTCGACACGACGCCGTTCCGGACGCCGCCCGTGCCCTGAACCCTCCACCCCCCGCCGAAGTGACGGTTTTCGACAACTGTTGTCGCTTTCCGTCACATCGATCGGTGAACGCTCAGGCGTCGTCTTCGTCTTCGGGAATGTCGGCGGCACCCTCGCGTTCGTCGCGCTCGGCCCACTCGAGAAGGACGTCGATGCGGAACACGGCGGCGTCGATGCCGGCGTGGAGGTCGCCGAGTCGCGCGAACCGGGCGGGCACCGTCGCCATGGTGAAGTCGCCCGGTTCGACGGCGTCGACCTCCTCCCATGTGATCGGCGTCGACACCGTCGCCTCGGGAAAGCCCCGCACCGAGTACGCCGCCGCCATCGTGTGGTCGCGGGCGTTCTGGTTGTAGTCGACGAAGAGGGCGGCGGGGTCTCGGTCCTTGCGCCACCACGTCGTGGTCACGTCGGCGGGCATCCGGCGTTCGATCTCGCGTGCGAACGCCAGGGCCGCCCGGCGCACGTCCTTGAAGCCGTGGGCCGGCTCGATGCGGACGTAGACGTGCATCCCCTTGCCGCCCGACGTCTTGGGCCAGCCGACCGCGCCCAGCTCGTCGAGCACCTCGTGCACGACGTGGGCGACACGCCGCACCCGCGACGGCGGGCAGTCGGGCATGGGATCGAGATCGATGCGCCACTCGTCGGGCTTCTCGACGTCGGCGCGCCGTGAGTTCCACGGATGGAACTCCACCGTCGACATCTGCACGGCCCAGATCACATCGGCCAGCTCGACCACGCACAGCTCGTCGGCGTGGAGCCCGTAGCGGGGGAAGGTGACCCGGACCGTCTGCAACCACGGCGGCGCCCCGGCGGGCACCCGCTTCTGGTGCACCTTTTCGCCGCTCAGGCCGCTCGGGAAGCGGTGCATCATGCACGGCCGCTCCCGCAGGGCGTTCACGATGCCGGGTCCGACAGCGAGGTAGTACTCGACCAGGTCGAGCTTCGTGGCCCCGCGGGCCGGGAAGTAGACGCGGTCAGGGTTGGAGATGCGGACGGTACGCGGCCCTACCTCGACGTCGATGCTCGGGGCCTTCGCCACCGCCCCGACCGTATCGGCCGGACTTCGGACAACGTGGCCGTCAGTGCCGCCTGTGGTGGTGCTCGGTGGTCGTCGTCGTGGGCGCCTCGGTGGTGGGAGGCGTCGTCGTGGTCTTGGCCACCGTCGTGGGCGGAGGCGGCGGTGTCGTGGGCGGCGGGGGCGGTGGTGCCGTCGTCGGCGGCGATGTCGTGGGCGGCGGCGTGGTGGTCGCCACCGGGGCGGTCGCCGGCGTCGTGTCGGGGGGCGACTCGGGCGGCGCGCTCGACTCAGGCTCGGGCGGCGGGTCGGAGCTGTCGGGCGGCGGCGCGTCCGTGCCGACGGGCGTCCGCGCCACCGCCGAACGCGGTGGGCCCGTAACCGGGGTCTCGCTCGGGGGGACGACAGGATCGGTGGAGAGCGGGTCGGCAGCCACAGTGTCGTCGGCGACGACCTCGGTCCCGACGGGATCGACGGCGGGCACGACGATGGTGGCCGTGGTCGTCGTGTTGGCGGCGGTCGTGGTCGTCGCGGGCCTCGTGGGCGCGACCGTCGCGCTGAACACCGTCGGCGATGTCGTCGCGGCTGTGGGCGCCGGCGCCGGCACGATCGGGCTCGCGGGCCGGCTCGAGGTCGGTCCCTCCCAGATGAAGATGAGCCCCAACAGGACGGCCGTTTCGGCGGCAATGATGCCCATCGCCATGGTGCGGCTGCTGGGCCGGCGCATCACGCGCGACCGTATACCCCAATCGCCGCGAGCATGATGCGCACGCCGACCATCTCACGCCATGCGCCGATAGGGTGACGCAGGATGCTGGTGACGGGAGAGTTCCTCGCCGCGCGCTACCGGCTCGGACCGCTCCTCGGGCAGGGCGGCATGGCGGAGGTCCGCCGGGCCGACGACCTCGTCGCGGGACACGAAGTGGCGGTCAAGCTCCTGCGACGACTCCCTCCCGGCGCACCGTGGTCGACGCGCGAGATCCACGCCCTCGAGCGGCTCGACCACCCGGCGCTGGTGCGCCTCCGCGACCACGGCGACGACCACGACGTGCCGTATCTCGTGCTCGACCTCGTCGAGGGCCCGGCGCTCGCTGAGGTTCTGGCCCGCGGGCCGCTCGACTCGCGGCGAGCCGCCACGCTGATCGCCGACATCGCAGACGGACTGGCCCACGCCCACAGCCGCGGCGTCACCCATCGCGACGTGAAGCCCGGGAACATCCTCATCGACGGCCGCGGACGGGCCCGCCTGGCCGACTTCGGTATCGCTCGCATCCTCGACGCCACGCCGACCACCGGTGCCGGCTTCGTGATCGGCACGGCGGCCTACCTCGCGCCCGAACAGGTCCGGGGCGAGCGAGTCGGCCCCCCCGCCGACGTCTATGCCCTCGGCCTGGTGCTGCTGGAATGCCTCACGGGCCGGCGGGCCTACCCCGGAACCTTCGCCGAGGCGGCGATCGCCCATCTCACCAAGGCGCCGGACATCCCGAGCACTGTGGCGCCGTGGCTGGGCGGGCTGGCCGCCACCATGACGTTGCGCGATCCGTCGATGCGCCCGACGGCGGCGTCCGTCGCCCGGTCACTGCGCCGTCCCCCCGCCGGCGCGCCGGCCACGGAGCCCGTCGCCGCCACGGCGCCGCC
>DASXAI010000382.1:0-11615 GCA_036406775.1 Acidimicrobiales bacterium | reverse complement strand
GGCCGTCGAACACCACGAGGTCGACGCCGAGGACCTCGACTCGACGGCCGTCGAACGTGGGGGTGCCGAAGCCGTGCTGGAGCGGGCGCAGCCCGATCCGGCCCTCGGCCTGGTACCGGGCCGCCGCCAGCACGTGCTCGCCCACCGTGTGCAGCGCCAACAGCGTGTCCGTGTACCGGGGCGGGAGGGGGGACCAGCGCACGTGGCCGCTACGCCTCAGCCCTGACGCCGGCCAGGTGCCACGTCTCGTTGAACGTCCGCAGCACGGCGCCACGGGGTGAGATCGTGATGCGCGAGATCGACGCCGGGTCGAGGTGCGAGCGCCAGGCCGTCTCGGGGCCGGCGCCGAGGACGTAGGAGACGGCCGCCTTGATGGGCGACACGTGGCTCACCACTGCGATGTCGAGCGTGGCGGCCTGCGGCAGCAGCTCGTCGAGGGCCGCCACGACGCGGTGGCCCATCTCCTCGAGCGACTCGCCCCCCGGCGGCGTGATCGAGACGTCGCTGCGCCACGCCTCCCACAGCGCCACGGCCTCCTGGCTACCCAGCACCATTCCGTCGTAGTCGCCGTAGTCGACCTCGATCCACCGGTCGTCGACCTCGACGGGCCCGCCGATGTACTCGGCCGTCTGGCGGGCCCGCAGGAGCGGACTCGACACGACGCGGTCGACGCCTTTGAGCGCCTCGCCGATGGCGGCCGCCTGGGCCAGGCCCACGTCGTCGAGCGGCGGGTCGAGCCGTCCGACCAGCTTCCCAGCGGCGTTGAAGGCGGTGCGGCCGTGGCGCACGAGGATCAGCACGGGCGCTAGTCGATCACACTTCCGACGACGAGGTGGCCGGTGCGCCAGAAGACCCGACGGTGGGCCGGATCGGAGAAGTGGAACCGGCGCCAGGCCCACGCCAGGATGCCGAAGCCGATGAGTTCGAGCAGCAGGTTCCACGCGCCCCGGTCGACCGACGGCAGCGGGGCGTCGGGCGGCGCCAGGCCGCTGAAGGGCCACCAGAACACCCTGGCGTCGGTGAACGTGCCGTCGAACACGAGGTGGAGCAGCATCCCGATCGGCAGGAACAGCAGGCGGCGGCGGAGCGTGCGTCGTCCGATCGTGGCCAGCATCACGACGACGAGGGCGGCCACGCAGAACGTGACCGAGTGCGCGACCCGGGCGCCGCCGAAGGGAGCGTCGATGAGGTCCGGCAGGACGGCGCCGAGGAACAGCACGCGGTAGTCGATCGACGGATCGTGGAAGACGGCCCACACGGTGAGGAAGGCCGTGCCCCAGAACCACAGCAGCACGGGTCAGCCGCCGTTCACGGGGTCGGCGCTGACCGTCGATGTGACGGAAATGCACACTCTGTGTCGGTTTGCGTCACTTCGTCGCCGCACCGCCCCGTCCTCACAGCACCAGGATGCGGCCGCACTGCTCGCACTCGACGATGGCGTCGGGGGCGGCGCCCCGCAGCCGCTCGATCTCGAGGGTCGGCAGCGTCAGGTTGCAACCGGTGCAGCGGGCGCCGTCGAGGGTGGCCACGGCCACGCCGGCCAGCTTGGTCCGCAGCCGCTCGTACCTCTCGAGGAGGGTCGACGGGATCGGCTGGACGGCGGCGGCCCGGGCCACGACGGCGTCGGCGATCTCGCCATCGATGGCCGTCTCGGCGTGTGCTAGAGCCTCCCGGCCATCGGTGAGCCGCTGCTCGAGCGCCTCCTCCTGCGCCTGGCCGGCGACGACGGTGGTCTCGATCGGCTCGAGCGCCTCCATGATCTCGAGCTCTTCGTCCTCGAGCACCAACTGGCGGGCCTTGATGCCGTCGATCTCCTCGCTCATCACCTGGGCCTCGCGGGGCACGCTCGTGGAGGCGAGCCGGCCCTCCAACGTCCGGCGCTTGGCCTCGCCCGCGGCCACGTCGGCCTCGAGCCGCTCCTGCCGGGCCGCCAGCGCATCGCGCTCGCCCGTGGCGACGGCCAGCTCGGCCCGCAGCCGGGTGAGCTCTTCCTGGATCGCGGTGACGAGCGTGCGTTCGGGAAGCGTGGCTCGGCGATGACGGAGTTGATCGACCGCGGTGTCGCGCTGTTGCAGGACGAGGAGGTCGCGAAGGTCGGTCATGTCGTGTGATGCACCCGGTTGGACCAGGGTAGCGACGAGAGCGCCGGAACTACCCCTTGCTCGTGGGCGGGCCGTTGGGCTTCGGCTGGGTCGGCGTCGGCGCGCCTGTGGCCGGTGGGCCACCTCCCCCGCCGCCCGCCGACGTAGCGGGAGTGGCCGGTTTCTGGGTCGGCGGCGGGGCCGGCGGCCTCGGTGGGGCGTTGCAGGAGGCCACGGTGGCGCCGCCCGAGGCGTAGGCGCCCACGGGTGCCGTCGGGTCGAGGTTGTCGGGTGGGATGGTGGTGCCACCCTTCAGCTTGCTGTAGCTGATCGACTGCTGTGCCTCCACGGGCGAGCCGTCGGGGTTGGTCGCCGTCGGGTCGGCCGGCGCGATGACGACCGGCGTCCCGGCGTACAGGCACTCGTTCCCCGGGAGATAGAGGCGCTGCGAACCGCGCGGCAGCTTGTCGGGCTTGGGCCAGTCCTCCTCGGGCATGCCCTCACTGGCCTTGGCGATGAACGCCTCCCAGATCCGGTACGGCAGGTTGCCGCCGTGCACGTTCGAGACGCCGACCTTTCGGAACTCCGGGATGTTGCGCATCATGTCGGTGCCGCTCGCCAACGGGTTGCCGAGCCACACTGCCGCCGAGAGCTGCGTCGTGAAGCCCACGAACGTGGCGTTGGTGTTGTTCTCGTAGGTACCCGTCTTGCCGGCGGCGGGCCGGCTGCCGAGGAACTTCTTCGAGCTGCTCTCGACGGTGCCGTTCTTGATGACGCCCTTCAGCACGTCGATGGCCCGGATCGCCACGGCGGCGGGCACGGCCTGGGTGCCCGGGTCGCTGTGCTGGTAGATCACCTGGCCGTCAGGGCCTTCGATGCGCTCGACGTAGTACGCGTCGTGGCGGACGCCGCCGTCGGAGATGGTGGCGCCGGACGTGGCGAAGTCGAGCGGCGAGATCTCGTTGGCGCCCGTGGCGAAGGCGGCGTACGGCTGGATGTCGCTCTTCACGCCGAGGCGTTTGGCCGTGTCGACGACACGGTTCAGGCCCACGATCTGGGCCAGTTTCGAGTACGCGCAGTTGATCGACAGCGCCGTCATGGTGGCGACCGTGTCGACCCCGCGACTCACCCCTTCGTCGATCTCGAAGGGGACATTCGAGCCCGGATTCGGCAACGTGCACGGCAAGGTGCCGTCGATCGTGTCGTTGGGCTGCACGCCGGCCTGGAGGGCGGCCAGGAGGATGAACAGCTTGGCCGACGAACCGGTCTGGCGCGGGGTGACGGCCAGGTTCACCTGCGACTGGCTGAAGCCGGGGCCGCCCACCATGGCCACCACCGCGCCGGTCTTGGCGTTCTCGGCCGCCATCGAGGCCTGGAAGCGCGGCGTGCCGTCGGCGTTGAAGGTGGCCGGCAGTTGCTCGGCCACGGCCGCCTCCGCCTTGGCCTGCATCGTGGGATCGAGGGTGGTGTAGATCTTCAGGCCGCCGCGATAGAGCTTGTTGTATCGCGACGCCTGGTCGTCGCCGAGGATGTTGGTGTCGTTGAGGAGTTGCTTGCGCACCTCCTCGGAGAAGTACGACGTGGCCACTTCGGTCTGCGGGGTCGAGAGGCGCTTGGTGGGCAGCGGCCACTGCTCCCCTATCACGTTGGCCTGTTCCTTGGTGATCTTGCCCACGTCCACCAGACGGCCCACGGCCTGACGGAATCGGGCTCGGGCCCGCTCGGGATGGGCGATGGGGTCGTACCCCGACGGGTTGCGAATGAGCCCGGCGAGGAAGACGCCCTCCCACAGGTCGAGTTGGTCGACGTTCTTGCCGAAGTACGTCTCGGCCGCGGCCTGGAACCCGTAGGCGTTGTTCCCGAGATAGATCGTGTTGAGGTAGCGCTCGAGGATCTGGTCCTTCGTCATCTGCTGCTCGAGCCGCACCGCGTACGCCGCTTCGAGGATCTTGCGGTTGGCGTCGCGGGCGCTCGTGAGCAACGAGTTCTTCACCAACTGCTGCGTGATGGTGGAGCCGCCCTGAGTCACCTCGCCGGCCGAGACATTCACGAGCATGGCCCGCACGAGACTCTTCAAGTTGATGCCCTTGTGGGTGTAGAAGCTCTCGTCCTCCACCGCCAGCACGGCGTCGATGACGTCTTTGGGCACCTGGCTGATCTTGAACGGCTCGCGGTTCTCGGCCTTGAAGATGTCGATGACGTTGCCGGCGGCGTCGTACACCACCGACCGCTGCGCCAGCGCGGTGAAGGCCGGCAGGTCGGCCGCCTCGGCGTGGTTGGCCGTCACGATCTGCACGACCTGGGGCACGACGGCAACGCCGATCGCCGCCAGGCCGAGGCCGGCGACGATGACAGTGATGGCGAGCCGTACGAGCGTTCTCACGTCGTGCCGAGGGTAGTGGCCGGTCGGGGGCCGGAAGGGGTCATCGGCGGGGGTTAGCGTGCGCCCGATGCCCCGTCCGCGTCCGTTCCGCTTCGGTGTCCAGGCATCGTCGGCCACGAACCGTTCGGCGTGGGTGGAGTTGGCGCGGCGCGTCGAGGAGCAGGGGTACAGCACCCTCACGATGCCGGATCATCTGGGCGAGCAGCTCGCGCCGGTGCCGGCGCTGATGGCTGCGGCCGACGCCACCACCACGCTGCGCGTGGGCGGGCTCGTCCTCGACAACGACTTCAAGCACCCCGTCGTGCTGGCCAAGGAGTTGGCCACCCTGGACGTGCTCTCGGACGGCCGCCTGGAGATCGGCATCGGCGCCGGCTGGATGCGGGCCGACTACGACGGCACCGGCATCCCGTACGACCCGCCGGGTGTCCGCATCGACCGGATGGTGGAGGCGATCCGCCTCATCAAGGCGCTCCTGGCGCCAGGGCCGGCCGCCCTGCACGGCGACCACTATCAGGTGACCGACCTCGAGGGGTTCCCCAAGCCGGTGCAGCAGCCGCATCCGCCGTTCCTCATCGGCGGCGGCGGCCGGCGGATGCTCGGTGTCGCCGCCCGCGAAGCCGACATCGTCGGCATCAACGGCACGCTGACGGCCGGCGCCATCGGGCCGGAGGTGCTCGGCAGCATGCGGGCGGCGGCCGTTGACGAACGGATCCCGTGGATCCGCGCCGCCGCCGGCGACCGCTTCGAGGGCATCGAGTTGAACGTGCGCGCCTTCTTCGTCTCGGTCACCAACGACCGTGAGGGGGTGGCGTCCAACCTCGCGGCCGCCCTCGGCTTCGACGTCGAGGAGATCCTCTCGACGCCGTTCGCGCTCATCGGGTCACCGCAGCAACTCGTCGACGACCTGTGCGAGCGCCGCGACCGCTGGGGTTTCTCGTACGTGATCGTGGGCGCCGAGGACACCGACGCCTTTGCGCCGGTCGTGGCCGAGTTAACTGGTCACTAGAACGTCGACACGGTTGGCGTCGATCCACCGCTCGAGGGCAGGGCCGGACTCGAAGCTGACGATGAGGGCATACCGCGGTCGCGGGCCGGCGTGGTACACGCCGTGCCACAGGCGCTCCGAGTCGACCACGAACTGCGCTCCGCGCCGGAGCGGGATGCGGACCTCGGTATCGCGGTCGTCCTTGTCATCGCGAAGGATCATGAAGCTGTCGGGGTCGTCGGTGAGCTGCAGCCAGGCCCGCACCACGCGGCCGGTGCCGTCGGGATTGAGCCGGTTGTTGTCGTCGAGGTGCAGCCAGCGCTCGACGTCGGACATCACGTTCGGTTCGAGCTTGATGGTACGCACGCGCCCGAAGTCGGCGCCCACACGCGTCGTCCACTCGACGAGCGTCGGGCACACGGGCGCGTTCGACGTCCACACCCCGCCCTTGTCGGGCTTGCCGTGGTCCCAGAAGCCGGCGCACTCGATGGCCCCGTACGCCGACGCGATGGGCGCGAAGTTCGTGTCGCCGCCGCTCTTCCAGTCGCGGTACTCGAGCGACACGTACTCGTGGTCGGGGACGTCGAGGTCGCACTGGCGCAGCAGCACGTAGCCGCGGTCGGCCAGCACGGGCAACTCGTTCCACATGCGAGGCATGGTACCGAAGGGTCCCGTCAAGACCCGGCACGCTCCTCGAGGGCGTGGCGCAGGAGGTCGGCGTCGTACGGCGACAGCAGGCGCGCGAATCGGTCGAAGGCGGCGGCCGGATCGGTGGAGTGCTCGAGGGCGTCCTGCATCCGGCGCGCCGTGTAGTCGGCTTCGTCGATGCGCGCCCGGTAGGCGTAGGCCCGGCCGTGCGCCTCCCGCTCGACGAGGCCTTTCTTCCAGAGCCGGCTGAGGATCGTCATCACCGTGGTGTAGGCCAGCCCGGCATCAAGGCCCTCGAGCACCTGGCCCGGCGTCAACGCGACGCCGTCGTGGCGCCACAGGTAGCCCAGGACCTCGGCTTCCAGTGAACCCATCGGGCGGCGCTTCGGCATGCGGGCTCCCAGCCGGACGCGGGCCCCGAATTCTAGCGGCGACCCCGGCTCAAGCGGCCCGGTGGCCCACGTGGGCGGGACCGACGTGGTCGGCCACCCAACGGTCGAGGCGCGCGATGGTGCGCCAGTAGAGGTCTTCCATCAGGATGTGGTCGAACTCGCCGTTGCGCCCGACGGAGATGAGGTTCTCGACGCCCGTGCCGTCGGTGCGCAGGCGCTGACGGTCGGCCTCGTAGTCGAGATGGAAGATCGGGTACGCCAGCGGTTGGCGCAGGACCCGACCCGACAGGAAGCGCGACCGGACGTCGGGCACGATCATCGCCAACTCGCCGAGCGCCTTCTCGATGAGCGTGTCGTCGTCGGTGGTCCACACGGCGTCGCCGGGTTGGGCGCCGTACTCGGCCAGCACGAGGGTCTTGCCCTCGGGTGCGAGCCACGGCATCGACCGCGTGGCCTCCGTGAGCCGGAACGTGTCGAAGCCCTGCGGCAACCACACCACGGTGTCGCGCAACAGGTTGGTGCCTTCGAGCTTCAGGTTCACCAGCACCATGCCGCGGAACCGGAACCGGGCCAGCGGATCGAGGACGTCGGTGCCCTCGACGAGCTTCGGCAGCACGTGGACAGGTGCCGTGCTCACCACCATGCGGGCCGGCACGTCACGGCCGGCCACCTTGACGCCGACCGCAGTGCCGTCCTCGACGTAGATGCGCTCGACCGGCGACTCGAGGTGGATGACGTCGTCGCCCAGCTCGCTCGCGATGGCGTCGCACATCGTGCCGACGCCGTGGTTCGGGTACACGTGGTAGACGCCGGCCGACTGGGGCTGCTCCTGGCAGTAGCCGATGGCCACCGCCCGCCGGGTGATCCGGGCGGCGGCGCGCAGCCACATCGTGTGCAGCACGCTCGAGGGGATCTTGTCGCCCACGGCCGGCGACAGTTCGTCGGCGGGCGCGCCCGACCACGCCTCCACGAGCGGCAGCGCCACCTCGTCCGCCAGCGCCTGGCCGTACTCCTGGCGGAACCAGTCGGCCGCCGTCTTCGGGCGGTCGTCGCTGCGGTGCAGCTTGGCGGCGACGGCGGCCTTGGCGAAGCGCGGCACGCCCACCAACCCGAACGGATAGTTGCGGTAGGTGCCGTCGAGGAGGACGACCTCGCCGTAGTAGCGGACGGTGCGGCAGTCGTGGCCGACGCCGAGGGCACCGGCCAACCGGTTGGTGATGAAGTGGGCGCCGACGTCGTAGCTGAAGCCGTCCGGGTCGACGTGGGTGGCGGCCATGCCGGCGATGCGCGGGCCGCCCTCGTACACCTGCACGGCGATGCCCTGGGCCTGCAGGCGGCGGGCGGCGACGAGGCCGGCGATACCCGCACCGAGGACGGCCACGGGCGCGGCGGACGACGTCATCAAGCCACCCGGCGCGGTGCCATGACCGTGACTGTACGAGCAACGTCATGGTTCCGTCACTGAGCCATCCGACCCAGCTCTCGGTGGGGTCGTGGTTCGCCGCCGGCGCCGGCCGATAATGGACCGGTCATGGCCCACGACCACGCCCACGGCCACGGCGCCGCCCAACTGCGGGCCGGCGCGCGCCACCAGCGGCGGCTCGCGGCTGCCTTCGCGCTCACCGTCGGCTTCCTCGTGGTGCAGGTCGTGGCCGGCATCGCCACCGGCTCCCTGGCGCTGCTCTCCGACGCCGGGCACATGGCCACCGACGCCCTCGGGTTGGCGATGGCGCTCATCGCCATCCACCTGGCGAACCGCGGGGGCCGGGACACACAGCAGACGTTCGGGCTGTACCGCCTCGAGATCCTCGCCGCCCTCGCCAACGCCGTGCTGCTGTTCGGGGTGGCCGGGTACGTCCTGGTCGAAGCGGGCCGGCGGCTGAGCGACCCGCCGGAGATCGCCTCGGGCGTGGTGCTCGTCATCAGCATCCTCGGTCTGGCCGTCAACCTCGTGTCGTTCGCGCTGCTGCGGCCAGGCGCCAGCGAGAGCCTCAACGTGCAGGGCGCCTACCTCGAGGTGGTGGCCGACGTCCTCGGTTCGATCGGCGTGATCGTGGCCGCCACCGTCATGACGTTCACCGACTGGTGGTGGGTGGACCCTGTCATCGGCGCGGCGATCGGCGTCTTCATCCTGCCGCGAGCGTGGCGGCTCGGCCGCGAAGCGCTGCGGGTGCTCGTGCAGGCGGCACCGGCCGGCACCGACCTGGCCGCCATCGACGCCGAGCTGCGCGCCATCCCGGGCGTGGTCGACGTGCACGACCTCCACGTGTGGACGCTCACCAGCGACATGGAGGTGGCCACCGCCCACGTGATGGTGGCCGCCGGCACCGACGCCCACGCCGTGCTCGACCGGGCCCGCAGCCTCCTGAGCGAGCGCCACCACCTCGACCACGCCACCCTCCAGGTCGAGCCCGACGACCACCACGGGTGCGACGAAGTCAGCTGGTGACCCTCACTCCTCTCGTTTCACGCTCCTTGAAGAACCCCAGCGGTTGTCAGAGGAGCGTGAAAGGGGAGGCGGGGGGAGCCGTTCTCACCTGTTCTCAGGGCGCTAGCCTGAGGGGAAGTGGAGGATGTCGACGTCATCGCCGTGACCCGGCTGCGCAAGGACGGGCAGCGCTACACCGAGAACCGGCGTCAGCTCGTGCGCCTGCTGGCGACGGCGGGCACACCCCTCACGATCCCCGAGATCCTCCAGCGCCGGCGCGACCTGGCCCAGAGCTCGGTGTACCGCAACCTGGTCGTGCTGGAAGAGGCGGGGCTGGTCCAGAAGATCGTGACGAGCGACGAGTGGGCTCGCTACGAACTGGCCGAGGACCTCACCGAGCACTACCACCACTTGATCTGCTCGGAGTGCGGCATCGTGCGCGACTTCACCGTCCCGCCCGGCCTCGAACGGTCGGTCGACGACGCCCTGGCCAAGGTGGCCAAGCAGACCGGCTTCACGCTGCGACACCACCGGCTCGACCTGGTAGGCGTCTGCCCATCCTGTTCCGACTAGCGGTCACCGCCAGCGACACGAGGAAGCACATGCCCGTGGCCAGGGCGATGGCGCCGCCGGCGGCGATGCTCCAGATGGCGGCGGCGAACAACCCGAGCACGCCGCTCAGCGCGCCGACGAAGGCAGCCACGGCGATGGTCGCACCCACGTGGCCGACCCACAGGCGGGCCGTCAACGCCGGCACCGTCAGGAGGGCGACGGCCAGCAGGGTGCCGACGGCGGGGATCGCCGTCACCATCGTCAGTGTGACGGCCACGAGGACGACGGCGTCGAGGACCCACGCCCGGTAGCCGAGGGCGGAGGCGCCGCCGCGGTCGAAGGCGCCCAGCACGAGTTCCTTGTGGAGGAAGCCGAGGACGGCGAGAACGACCGCGCCGACCACCACGGTCGTCACGATGTCGGCCGGCGTGACGGTGAGCACCGATCCGACGAGGAACGCCGACAGGTCGCGCGAGGACCCCGGCTGGGCCGAGACGACGAGGACGCCGAGGGCGAAGCTGCCCGCCAGCACCACGCCGATCACGGAGGCGTCGTCGAGGGCGCGGTTGGCGCCCAGCACCAGCACGGCCGCGACCACGACCAGTCCGTAGGCGCTCCCGCCGAGGAACAGGCTGATGCCGAGGGCGGACGCGATGGCGACGCCCGGGAAGGTGGCGTGCGACATGGCGACGACGAAGAACGGCAGCCGGCGCAACGCGACGTGGACGCCGACGACACCGGCGACGGCGCCGATCAGCACCGCCTCGAGCAGCGCCCGCCGGTACAGCGGCGACTGGAGGCTGTCGACGAGGTTCCTCATGCCGGCGCCACCACCATCTGGGGCCGGCGGACCCGCACCGCCACCGCCCGACCGGCGGCGACGAGCAGGAAGCCGGCGGTGAGCACGAGCACGATGGTGGCGCCCGACGCCAGCCGCCAACCGTGGTGGATCGAGCCCTCGTAGCTCACGACGAGGCCGAGCCAGCCGCCGATGGCCCCGAGCGCGGCCGCCACGATCATCATCGGCGTGACGCGCCGGCACAGCAGCCTCGCCATGGCCGCGGGCGTCACGATGAACGCCACGACGAGCACGGTGCCGACGGCCCGCACCGCGGCTACGACCGTCAACATCACCACGACGTTGATCACGAGGTCGAGGGCGATGGTGGGGTAGCCCATGGCCTCCGAGCCGAGCGGATCGAAGGCGCGCAGTACGAGCTCCTTGTGCAGCACGACGAGCATCACGACCGACACGACGCCGATGACGAGCGTGTCGAGGACCTCGCGCTGGTCGACCGAAAGGATGCGCCCGAAGAGCAGTGCCGTGAGGTCGCTCTGGTAGCCGGTTCGGCGCGAGACGACGACGACGCCCAGGGCGAAGAAGGTGGAGATCAGCAAGGCCATGAGGGCGTTGCTGTCGACGCGCCGCGCCCCGAACGTGTACAGGACGATGGCCACGATGCCGGCCACGAGCGCACCGGCGAGCAGCGACTGGTCGAGGGCGAAGGCGACGGCGATCCCGGGAAACACCGTGTGCTGCACGACTTCGGTCAGGAAGGCCAGTCGCCGCAGCAGCACGTGCACGCCGACGACGCCACCGAGCACGCCCAGGATCACGACCTCGGCCAGCGCCCGGCGCATGTACCCGAGCTGGAACGGCTCGACGAACAGGCCCCACATCGGCGTCAGCGGGCGATGACGGTGGCGCCGCCGTCGAGCAGCAGCGCGGCGCCGCCGTAGGTCGCCTTCAAGAGTTCGGGGGTGAGCGCGTCTTCGACCGGTCCGAACGCGACCTGGTGGCGGTTGATCAGACACGCCTCGTCGCACGCCAGGTGGGCGACCGACAGGTCGTGGGTCGACATCACGACGGCCACACCGTCGCTCCGCAGCCGGTGCAGGACGGCGAGCACCGAGTCGGTGGTGGTGGCGTCGACACCGGTGAAGGGCTCGTCGAGCAGCAGGAGGCGGGCCTCCTGGGCCACGGCTCGGGCCAGCAGGGCGCGCTGGCGCTGCCCCCCCGACAGGACGCCGAAGCGGTCGCCGGCCCGGTGGGCCAGGCCGACCTCGTCGAGAGCAGCGCGTGCCGCGGCCTTGTCGGCGCGGCTCGGACGCCGGCCCCAGCCGATGGCGCGGTAGCGACCCATCA
>DASXAI010000381.1:0-3315 GCA_036406775.1 Acidimicrobiales bacterium | reverse complement strand
AGCTGCGGCCGTTGCGACGCGATCTGCAGATCGTGTTCCAGGACCCGTACGCGTCGTTGAACCCCCGGCTGCCGGTCAACGACGTCATCGCCGAGCCGCTCAAGGTGCACGGGCTCTACGGCAAGGGCGGGCCCGACCGGGTCGCCGAACTCCTGCGGATGGTCGGCCTGAACCCGGAGCACGGCAACCGGTACCCGCACGAGTTCTCCGGTGGTCAGCGCCAGCGCGTCGGCATCGCCCGCGCCCTGTCGCTCGACCCCAAGGTCATCGTGCTCGACGAGCCAGTGTCGGCCCTCGACGTCTCGGTGCAGGCGGGCGTGGTGAACCTGCTCGAGGAGCTACAGGAGCGGCTCGGGCTGGCGTACCTCTTCGTGGCACACGATCTGTCGGTGGTGCGCCACATCTCCGACCGGGTCGCGGTCATGTACCTGGGCAAGATCGTCGAGATCGGCACCCGCGACGACGTCTACCACCGGCCCACCCACCCGTACACGCAGGCGCTGTTGTCGGCCGTCCCCGTGCCCAACCCCAAGGTCGAGCGCCAGCGCAAGCGCATCGTCCTCACCGGGGACGTCCCCTCGCCCGTAAACCCGCCGTCGGGCTGCCACTTCCGCACCCGGTGCTGGAAGGCCCAGGAGATCTGCGCCGAGGTCGACCCCGAGCTCACGACACGCGGGTTCACCCATCCCCAGGCCTGCCACTTCCCCGAGGTCGTCGAAGTCGTCTGACCGGGCCCGTTCCGCCCGAACTTGAACCCCACAGCGCCCGTCCGGGCGGTCTCCGGTTCAACTTCCTGACCGACCGGTCGCCCGGCCGCGCTGGTAACCTGGTCCGCCGTGCAGAGCGTCATCACCTGGATCACGAGCATCATCTGGGTGATCTCCTGCGCCGGCATGGTCGCCGGCATCCTGCTCCACAGCGGCCGGGGCGGCGGCCTGTCCGACATGTTCGGCGGCGCCGGCGGCGCGGCCCTCGGCTCCACCGCGGCCGAACGCAACCTCAACCGGATCACGATGGTGCTGGCGCTGGTCTGGGTGTTCGCCACCATCGGGTTGGGCCTGTTGCTGACCTGAGCCCGGCGCTACCATGTAGCTCCCACGTCGGAGTGGCGGAATAGGCAGACGCGCTAGGTTGAGGGCCTAGTCCGGGTTAACCGGGTGGGGGTTCAAGTCCCCCCTCCGACACGGAACGTCTTGCGGCGACACGGCGCGCCCGGGGTATGACGCTCGATGGCGGAGAGAGCGGTGCGTGGTCTTCTCAAATTTGCTGGGCTAGTGCTCGCGGCCCCAGTGGTCGCGGCCTCTTGCTCGTCGGAGCCCCTGCCCCGACCGGACGATGTCTCCCTGTCGCTGCTCCGCGAGATCGGTGCGCCGCCGTCCAGTCAAGTCGACCCGCGCCAAAGGGCGACGCCGTACCAGGGGGAGTTCTTGTTCACGTACAAGACCGACTACCGAGTCGCCGCGGGACGCCCTGACCTGGAGGTGTGGTTCGCTGCCCTTCCTGGTCGGCTCTCGTGCGACATCTCCGCCGACTTGCCAAAAGAGCCGTACGTATCCTGCGAGGTGCGGCGATCGGGGCGCTGGTTCTACGTCAGGATCGTCGGAAACCTGAAGGCCTCGGAAACGTCGATACGGATCACCGTCGGTGGCCAACTACCGCCTCGAACGCCGGGACAAGACCGGTACACGTCGCGTCGCGATGACCGCGTTCCGATCAGGGGAAGAGCCTGATCCTTTCGGTATGGAAGCCGCGATCGAACGCGAACGTCTGGTCGGGTTGGCGCCGCGAACCAGTTAGAAACTCATCGATCGACGAACGAGATTCGACGGCCCTGACCGGCGAGACAGGCGGCTGGAGACCGGGGCGTGCAACGAGGCGCCCACGAACGAGACGGTGACGGCGGGCACGAGCGCATCGAACAGGTCGCGAACCGCTCGTGCTCCGAGCCGGTGCTGAACCACGGCCGCCGTTTCGACCACGGCACGGTTGTGGGTGACGAGGGCCTCGATGGGTTTACGCAGCGTCCTCGCAGCCAACGCGCGACGCTGGGTGATTGTCGTCGTCGACGTCGAAGAGGGGCGTACAACGCGGACGTATCGACCAAGGTCTTCATGGGTAAGCCTCTCCGAGCTCGCGATCGTGGTCGTCGCTCGTCTCGACGGCCGGGAGCCGTACTTGCGGATCGCCCAAGTCGCCCGCCGGCGCCAACCGGTTCCGGGGACGACCAGCAGGTGCTTTTCGACAATCTGGCGGCGGAGACCTCCCATGGAAGCGCCGCGGTCGTCAGCGGCCGGTCTCAGGGCTTCACCTGCTCCGAGGTGAGCTGGGTCTGCGTGCCAACGACGGGTTCATGCTGTACACGATCGCCTCGTTACTGGTCGAGGATGAGCAGTGCGCCCGCGGGATGGCGAATTCGACACCATCCTCAGTCCCGGCGGCATGCGCCGCCTCGGCGAGGAAGGCGCTCGAAGAGATGCTCCTTCATTCCGGGCGTCGCCGACGAGCTGTGCCCCCATCTGCACGGTGAAGGCCACTGTCAACGGCCATTGGGTTGTGCCCGGCTGCGGCCAGGAGTTCTGCCCGGCCGCGGCCACCAGGGTTGCCCGCTGGCGGCCAGTAGAACTGCCTGGTGTCATGACGCGAGGGGCTTCACCCCCTTGCCGCGGGTGGCTTGGGTGAGACGGATCGAGTCGCCGGCGGTGATGACGACGTGAGCATGGTGGAGGAGCCGGTCGACGGTGGCGTTGGCGATCGTCTTGGGCATGAGCTCGTCGAAGCCTGCGGGGTGAAGATTTGAGCTCAAGGCGATGGAGCGTCGTTCGTAGGCGGCGTCGACGGTGCGGTAGAGGGCTTCGGCGGTGTCGGTCGATACGGGCAGCAGCCCGATGTCATCGACGCAGATGAGGTCGGCGCGCAGGATCTTCTTGATGGCCCGGGTGGTGGTGCCATCCACCCGGTGACGCTGCACGAGCGTGCCGAGAGCTTCGAGGGAGAACCACAACACGTGGGCGCCGTGGTCGATGGCGGCGTGACCGAGCGCTTCGAGCAGATGCGACTTGCCCGTCCCGCTGGGGCCGCACACGACCAAGTTCTCGTGGTGGCCGATCCACTCGAGCGTGCGCAGCGACCGTTGTGTGGGCGCTGGGATCGACGACGTCTGCTCGTCCCAAGTGTCGAAGGTCTTGCCGGTGGGGAACCCGGCGGCGGCGCGGCGGATGCCGATGGAGGAGGCCTGGCGGCCGGCGAGCTCCTCGGCGAGGAGAGCTCGGACGGCTTCGGCCGGTTCCCACCGTTGCGCTTTGGCGGTGGCCAACA
>DASXAI010000380.1:0-4991 GCA_036406775.1 Acidimicrobiales bacterium | reverse complement strand
CAGATCCTGGCCGTCACCACGGTCACGGCCGTCGACGGCGACGCCAAGGCGATCGTGCTCGCCGGTGGGGTGGGCGCGACGGAGTTCGTCATCGACATCATCGGCTACTACCGGTAGGACCACCATGGATCACGATCATCTCGTCGAACGCATCGCTGCCCTCGAGGCCGAGCTGGATCGCCTGAAGGCAGCTACCAGCCGGCGCGAGATGTTCAAGAAGCTGGCCGTGGCCGGCGCCGGCGCCGTCGCCGGAGCCAGCCTCGCGTCGGCCACGCCGGCGGGCGCCGCCGACGGAGGGGCGCTCATCCTCGGCGCGGGTGGCGACGGGAACAACGTCGAGACGACCCGGACCATCCTCACCTACACCGGCCCGGCGCTGAAGGCGGGCCCCGACTCCACGTTCTTGGGCGTCCGGGACGACACGGCGACCCAGGTACAGCCCGAGACCGCCGGCTTCACGGCCATCGTGAACGAGAAGGCCCGCAGCGCCCTGTTCGGTTACTCGCAGGGTGACGGTGTCGGGCTGCACGGCATCAGCGAGCAGGGCTTCGGGATGATCGCCTTCTGCCGCGACGGCGTCGGCGGCCACTTCCAGGGCGGCCGGGCCAACGTCAACCTGCCGCCGTTCGGAGCGCCGCCGCCGCTGCGCACCGACCAGCACCTGGCGGGTGAGGTCGTCCACGATCAGAACGGCGACGTGTGGATCTGCATCGCCGATGGCACGCCGGGCGTCTGGCGCAAGCTGGCCGGGCCGGCCACGGCCGGGCAGCTGCACCTGCTGACGGCGCCGCTTCGGCTCTACGACTCCCGGGCGGGCACCGACGGTCCGCTCGGCGCCGGCGTCCAGCGGACCGTGGCCCTCGCCTCGGCGGCAGCCCCACTCCAAGCCACGGGCGCCATGATCAGCCTCACGCTGACGCAGACATTGGACAGTGGCTTCGTCGCCGTGTTCGCCAACGGCACGACGTACGAGGGCAACTCGAACCTCAACTGGTTCGCCGACAACCAGACCTTCGCCGTCACCACGGTGACTGCAGTCGACGCCGAGCAGAAGATCAGCGTGCTGGCCGGCGGCCCCGACGGTGCCTCGGCGCATTTCATCGTCGACGTCATCGGCTACTACGGCTGATCAGGCGTAGGCCGCCACGAGCTCCCGCCCGATGCGGGCGAGGTGCTCGCGCACCTCGGGCGGCCCCACGACCTCGATGCGGTGGCCCCAGCCGGCCAGGCGCTCGGCCATGAAGACGGGATGGGGCCCACCCAGCTCGACCTCGACGCGTCCGTCGGGGAGCACGCGCTGCACGACGAGGTCGGTGCCGAACTGGCCGCCGAGCCAACGCACGGTCTCGGCCGCGACCCGGATCGTCGTGCGGACGGAGCGGCGCTGCTCCTCGACCTCGGCCACGACCGACTCCCACGCCAAGGCCAAGTCGAAGTCGTCGGGGCGCACCACCGGCTCGGTGGTGATCGCCACCGAGGAGATCCTGCCCAGCCGGAACGTCCGCAGCCCGGCGTCGGTACCGGCCACGAGGTACCACGTCGAGCCCTTGGCCACGAGCCCGAGCGGGTGCACGATCCGCTCCGTCGAGGCCCGGCGGCGGTCGGTGTAACCGAGCCGGACCCGCACGCCGTCGATGACGGCCTGCTGCAGCACGTCGAGGTGGCGAGGCGGCAGTGGCGCCGTCGTGCCCCAATGGGCGGCGTCGAGCACGACGGCTGACGCCGCCGCCTCGGCGTCGGCGCGGAAGGTCTCCGGCAGTGCCTTCACGAGCTTGCGCAGGGCGGCGCGGGCATCGGGCGTGACCGCCGCCGACGGTCCCGCCACGAGGAACAGGGTGCGGGCCTCCGCCGCCGTGAGGCCGGTGAGATCCGTGCGGGCGCCGCCGATCAGCTGCCAGCCGCCGCCCTTGCCCGGCTGCGAGTACACGGGGATGCCGGCCATGGCCAGGGCCTCGAGGTCGCGCCGAGCCGTCTTCACCGAAACCTCGAGCTCGTCGGCCAGGTCGCTCGCCGTCACCCGGCCGCGGGCCTGGAGGACGAGCAGCGTGGCCACGAGGCGATCGGCGCGCATGACGCGAGTGTCGCGCTTGAAGTGGTCAGAGGGTGACCACTTTCGAGGCGCACGCTGGTGGCATGAGCGAGAACCAGACCATCGAAGCGCAGGGCCTCATGAAGCGCTACGGCGAGCTGGCCGCCCTGGACGGCCTGGACCTGATCGCCCCGTCCGGCCAGGTGACGGCCCTGCTCGGACCCAACGGGGCCGGCAAGACGACGTTCGTGAGCGCCGTCGCCACCCTCCTTCGTCCCGATGAGGGCCGCCTGCTGGTCACCGGGCTCGACGCCGCTCGCCAGCCCGAGCGGGTTCGCCAGGTCATCGGCCTCGCCGGCCAGCACGCCGCCGTCGAGCCCAGCCTCACCGGCCGCGAGAACCTGGTCATGGTGGCCCGACTGTTCGGCCACGACCGCCGGACGGCGCACCGCGCCGCCGCCTCGGTGCTCGAGCAGCTCGGCCTGACCGACGCCGCCGACCGGCTGGTGCGGGGGTACTCGGGTGGCATGCGTCGGCGGCTCGATCTCGGCGCCAGCCTCGTGGGCGCGCCGCGGGTGCTGCTGCTCGACGAGCCGACCACGGGCCTGGATCCCCGCAGCCGGATCGAGCTGTGGGACGCCATCCGGGGGCTCGTGCGGTCGGGCACCGACGTGTTGATGACGACGCAGTACCTGGAGGAAGCCGATCAGCTCGCCGACCATGTCGTGATCGTCGACCACGGCCGGGCCATCGCCACCGGGACCCCGGCCGAGCTCAAGGCCCGAGCGGGACTCGACATGGTGGAAATCCGCGTCCGCCACGCCACCGACGTCGCGACGGCGGCGTCGTTGCTCGCCCCGCTGGGTACCGACGCGCCGCGCATCGACAGCCCGGCGCGCCGAGTAGCCGTCCCCGTCTTCGATGGCACCGATCGCCTCGCCGACGCGGTGCGCCTGCTCTCCGACCACCGTGTGGCCCTCGACGACATCGGCCTGCGCCGCCCCACGCTCGACGAGGTCTTCCTCACCCTCACCGGCCGCCCCGCCGACGAACCTGCTGCCGCCTAGCCCCAGGAGCCACTGATGAACGCCGTGACCACCACCATCGCCATCGAGCCCGTCGGCGTCGCCGTCGAGACACCCGAGCGCGGCGCCACTGCCGCCGCCACCGCCGCCACCGTTGCCGGGCGGACGCTGCGCAAGTTCGCGCGCACGCCACAGTTGATCGTCGTCGGCGCCCTCACGTCGGCCATGTTCCTGTTGATCTTCCGCTACGTGTTCGGCGGCGCCATCGACACCGGCTCGGTGCCCTATGTCGACTTCCTGATCCCCGGCCTGGCCGCCGCCGGTGCGCTCTTCTCGGGGATGGGTGCCGCCGTCGGTGTGGCCGAAGACCTCGAGAGCGGCCTGTTCGACCGGCTGCGCTCGCTGCCGGTGCCGCGGTCGGCCGTCCTGCTCGGCCGGTCGCTGGCCGACACCGCCCTCGTCGGTTGGGCCACGGTGATCACGGTCGCGCTCGGGTTCGCCACCGGCTTCCGCATCCACGGTGGCATACCCGCCGCCGTGCTCGCCTTCGTGCTGTGCCTCGTCTACGGCGCCGCCTTCACGTGGCCGTTCATCACGATGGGGCTCGTGGCCGGAACGGCGCAGGCGGCCCAGGGCATGTCGTTCCTGGCCTTCCCGATCGTGTTCGTGTCGAGCGCGTACGTGCCCGTGGAGTCGATGCCGAGCTGGCTGCAGCCGATCGCCGAGCACCAGCCGCTCACCTCGATGGTCGGCTCGGTGCGCGCCCTCGCCCTCGGCGACGACGCCGACGCCGTTCTCGGCCACAGCGCCGCGTGGTTCACGGTCCGCGCGCTGCTGTGGTCGGCCGCCATCGTGGCCGTGTTCGTGCCGCTGGCGACGCGCAAGTTTGCCCGCCGCTGACCGCCGTCAGGAGCGGCGTCAGGGCATCAGCTTGGACAGCCGCGTGTACCAGTTGCCGAGCGACGTGCGCGTGCCACCGCAACTCCCGATGGCACCGCTGAGGTACTGGGCCAGCGTGCACGTCTGGCCGATGTACTCGGAGGCGATCCACAGGTTGCTGCCATCGGTGAGAGCGGCGCCGTAGTCACCCCATCGTGTGCGGGGCGGATCGCCGACGAAGGCCTTGTAGCTGGTGAAGCCGTCGGCCGGCCCCTTTCCCTCGGCAGCGATGTGGATGGCGCCGACGGTGCCGTTGGCGTTGATCGGCACGTAGCCGGCGCTCGGATACAGGGACTCGCCGACGGCGGTGAAGGCGATGACCCCTTGCCCGTTGGCGCCGACGGCGATGGCCGGATAGGTGAGGTTGTTGTCGGCCAGCGCCAGGTAGCCCTGGTTCTTCACCTGTCCCTCGATCTTGCCCGACCCGTTGATCTTCGGGCTCACGGCGAACCAGGCGATGCCGGCCTTGAGTTCACCGCCCACGCGTACGGCGGTGTCGAGTGCGCCCCACAGGGTGCCGTTGACGTACCACGTCTGCTGCATGCGCGTGTCGTTCGAGTCGAGATGCGACTCGACCTCGTTGTGCGCCGGCTCGTCAACGAAGAAGAGCTGCCAGCAGCCCGGACCGAACGGCGTCGGGATCGTCGTGTCGTTGATGCACTCGCCGAGCGGGATGTCGCCGGGCCGCTGGTCCGACTTGGGCGGGAACACGTACGTCTCGCTGTTGGTCAGGCGGCTCGTGACGCCCAGCGTCGGTGTCGAGGTGTTGAGCGACGCCGTGTTCGTGAGCGCCCACATGCCGATGCGCCGGGCGGTCCCCGTGGGATTGCCCGTCTCCGACCCGTCGCCGGCGATGCTGCTCAGGAAGTACTCCGTCCCGTTGCGCTCACTCGAGTACTGGCCGGCCGGTGATGTGGCCGGCCACACCGTGAACCCCGGCGAGCCGTCGACGTTCAGGTTCTCGACGAGCGTCAGCGTGATCGACGACGGATGGCCCG
>DASXAI010000379.1:0-1782 GCA_036406775.1 Acidimicrobiales bacterium | reverse complement strand
CCGTCGACGGGGTCGTCGCAGCTGCCGGTCGCATACGGCTTGAAGTCGCCGTTGGGCGCCTCGCCGTTGTTCGGATAGTGGCCGGGGGCGACGAGCACCGTGTAGCTGCAGTCCGACGTGCCGGGACGCGCCGAGACGTGTCCGGTGACGTCGAAGCTCGTCTGGGAGGGATCGATCTGATCGAACCACTGCGGCGACGTGATCTCCACCTCCGGCGGGATGAGGGACTTGACGGCCGAATCGGTGAGCGGCGGGCGCACGAGGGCATCGACCGCCTTGGCGGCGTTCACCCGGCCCCAGCCGTAGAACTGGTCGTGCCCCGCCCGCGCCGGGTAGGAGCGGCTCGGCGCGAGCGCTCCCAGCGGCGGCGTCGGCACCACGGGGCGCACCGCGTTCAGGCCGGCGATGTTGGCGGCGGTGTAGGGATCCGTGCAGCCGGCGACGGGCGGCGTGCAGTCGGACTCCGGGTTGAGCCCCTTGAAGAAGTCCACGTCGTCGGCCTGGCCCGTGCCGTCGATGGTCCCCGAGGCCATCAGCTGGCGCACCTCGTTCGGCGTGATGATGCAGGGGTCACCGTTGACGCGGGTGCAGTCGTCGCTCGGGTCGAGCTTGCCCCGGTCGTAGGCGTCGAGGGCGGCGCTGTAGATCAGCCCGGCGATGCCGGAACCCTTCCCGGTGGCCTCCGAGGAGCAGCTGCTCGAGGGGATGGCGACGGTGACCTTGGCGCTGAAGTTGGTGCAGCCGTTGAACTCGAGGTAGGACTGCGGCGTCGAGCCGCTGTCGTACTTCGTCACCGAGTTCACCAGGATGACGTGCGGCAGGCTCGAGGGCCAGTTGTTGTGCTGCGCGGCCTCATCGGCCGCCGATGCGATCACCGTCGTCCCGTGGTCGTAGGCGTAGTTGACGGCGTCCCGCGCCAGCCTGCTGTTGTTGAGCGTCCCGAGCGCCTCCTGGATCACCAGCGCGCCGTTGTCGGTGGCGTAGAGGGCGGCTTGGGCGAAGTTGTTGATGTCGGCGATGAAGCTGTCGCCCACGCGGAGCGGCATCACCACGCAGTTCGGGCAGGACCCGACGTCCCCCTGGCCGTTGTCGGCCTCGGCGGTCGAGTCCTGCGCCTCGCCGGTGCCGTGCCCGTACTGGACGTCGTCGTACGGATCGTTGTCGTTGTCGAGGAAGTCCCAGCCGGCGATGTCGTCGACGAACCCGTTTCCGTCCGCGTCGGTGCCGTCCGAGAAGGTGATCGTCAGGTCCTCGGGGGTGAGCATCCCGGGCGGGCCCGAGCGCCGCGAGTCGGAGAGGTCGATCCGGTCGTCGCAGGCGTAGTCGCGAAGGTTGAAGACGCCATCGCCATTGGCGTCGTAGGTGCCGGCGGTGTATCCGGCGCAGTCCGTGCCGAGCAGCGACTCCGTCGTCGAGCCCGCGTCGTCGAGGGCTGTGTTCGGCGTCGGCAGCTCGCCCTTGTTGAGCCAGACCTTGAAGCGCTCGTTCGCCATCGCGCCCTGGTTGTTCCACTCGATCCCAGAGTCGAGCACCGCGATCTGCACGTCCGGCCGGCCCGTGGTCGTCTCCCAGGCCGTCGGCGGGGTGGTGTCAGGATCGACGATGTGCGCGCCGCGGACGCCGCCCAGGTCGATGCCCAGCGGATCGCCCGGATAGCCCGACTCGGGCGTCGCCGCGTACTTCCAGTCATCGCCGCCGACGTCTCCGGGCACCTGGCCGGGATCGAGGAAGAGGTCCTTGAAGTCGGTCGGGTCGCCGGCGGGCCGCGTATACGGGAAGGCG
>DASXAI010000378.1:0-2660 GCA_036406775.1 Acidimicrobiales bacterium | reverse complement strand
CCAGATCATCTATGAACCGGTGACATCCTGAGGAGCTGTCGGCGCTAACGGCGCAGCGCCGCACTGGCTGGCCAGGTCGCGGGATCGATTCCGTGGTGGGAGGCGTACCCGGCCCACGACGTTGTCTCGATGTCCGGTGGTGTCTCCGGCCGCGCGAAGGCCGGAACCGGGCGCAGGTACCTCCAATAGCCGGTGGCGTCGACGCTCGTGACAACGAGGAGACCTTCCCGACCGAGCTGAGCGAGGGCATGGCTCAGGAACGACGACGTCGAGTACTTGGTCGGTGCCAGCGACGTGTGGCCGTAGCGGACCAGCAAGTCGCGGTAGGCGTCCGGTGAAACGGCTGCGAATCTGTGCTCGACGACGCCGTACTCGACCCGCTCGCCGGGCTCGACACAGCGCAGGAGGTCGTCGTAGACACCGAGCTCTTCGCCGAGACCGGTCCGACGGTCGAGATCGACGACCAGTGGCGTCGGCGACCAGACATGGTCTCGGTCGGCGTGTTGCGGTCCTCGTACGCAACGGAACAGCCACACATCAGGGCCAGTCGATTCGAGCTGCACGAAGTCATCGAGTCCGCACAGGGCGCAGACCTGCCGGGGTGGACGCCTCGGAGTCACCGGGTTCTGCCGTTCGTCGCGAAGACGGCCGGATGTCTGATCTCGAGGATGCGACGCACGACGTCGGCTCCTCGATCGGGTGCGAGCAGCTGACCGCGTTCGTGGCGAAGCGTGTCGGGATCGCCCCGCCAGAACGGTGCTCGCTCGATCGCCCGAAGGCGACCCACGATCGCTCTGAACGCGGACGGCAGGCCGCCCGTGTACCCGACGGCCTCTGCGAGGTCGAAGGTGTGGACACCCGCCGGGGGAGCGAGGAGGAGACCGGCGACCAGAGACCGGCCAGTATCGGTCCAGTTGTCAACGGCCCACGCCACCGCCTTGCGGTCGTCCCACGTGATCGGCGGAAAGGTCCAGGCGCTCTCGTCGCCCCGGTGGTTGCTGTTGTACGGCGGCGCGAAGCCGGACGACTGCCAGATCGCGAGGTCGAAGTCGGGTTCGGCGTCGATGCGGTGGAGGCGGTCGAGCACAGCTCCGGCCTCCCGCTGGAACTTGGTGGCAAGCCGAGCGGGGAGGACGTAGCTGACGGTGACCAGCTCGTCGCCGCCGATCGGCCGCACGGTTGGTTCATCGGAGAAGTTCATTCTGCGATGCTAAGATGTCAGTCGGGAGGTCGTCAAGTCAGCATCGCAGAAATTGTGAACTGAGATGATGAATCTCAGTGACAGTGCTCGCTGACGAGCGTGGCGTACGCATAGATGACGTCGTCGCCGTTGCCACCGTGCTCATCCTCGAATTGGTGCTTGGCGAGGCGGTAGCCCTGCTCGTCGACGGAGCGGCACAGCGCCTTCACATCGACGCCGGCCATGGTCCTGTGCGCCCAATCGCCGGGCTCGTAGGCGGGAACCGACCCGTCGCCCTGCAACTCGTTGAGATCCTCCGCGGCTTGCTGCAGCACCGGCTTGCGATCCTGTTCGGCGTACTTCACCTGCTCCTGCTGCCACCGGGCCTCACGCTCGTGGTAGTCCTGGCGTCCCTCGGTCGTGTCGAGATAGCCGAGGCTCGCGATCCACTCCTTGTGGCGCCCGACCGTCCAGTCGGCCCAGTACTGCGCCGCCTTGTCCAACATCACCTGCGGGTCCGTCGTCCCCCAGATCTGTTGATAGTCGGCCACCGTCAACCCGGAACAGTCGCTGCCTTCACAGGGCAGCGTCCCATCCTTCTCGTAGTCCGCAGCGAGCTCGGTCCGCTCCTGCGCCGCCGTCCAGATCTCAGGCTCTTCGCCGATGAGGCCCAGGTCGATGACGTGCGCGAGCGACACGTTTTCACCGTCGATGCGTACGGTCCTGGGGATCTCGAGCTTCGGAGCATCGGTCGTCGGGATTACGAGCGTCGTCGTCGTCGACGGTGTCGGCGCGGACGTCGTGGGCGCGACGGCGACAGGGGCGGGTGCCGCGGCCGGCGCCGGAGCGGCCGACGAGGCGTGACCCGTGCCGGTCAAGAGCAAGCCCGAGCCGACACCGCCGGCCACGAGCAGCGCCGCCACGCCACCCCCGACGATCGTGCGACGCCTCATGACTCTCGCCGCTGCGACAGCACGGCACCGACGATCACCAGCACCATGGCGACGAACGTCAGGTAGACACCGACGCCGAGCGAGGCGTGACCATAGCTGTCGAGAAGGTCGTTGACCTTGGCCAGGCGGCTGGCGCCATCGGCCGCATCGACCACCATGAGCACGAGGCCGCCCGTTGCCGCGACGCCGACCGCCCAGGCGGCGCCCCGCTTCAGGCCCGTCTGGAAGCTGACCAGGGCGACGATGCCGACGGCGATGCCGAGCATCAGGGTGAACTTCCCATCGCGGTCGAGGCCATTCCAGCTCTGGCTCACAAAGCCAGCGCTGACCGAGACCCAGGGCAGAAAGGCGGCCAGCACGGCCAAGCCGGCGCCCGACACCACCATCCAGAACCCGGCCGGCGATCGACCCACCGCCGAAGCTGGAGCGGCGACGGCGGCCACTGGAGTGACGGCGGGACTGGCGAGTCGCACCGTGGACGGATCGGGAGGCGGCAGAGGGGAAGACATGTGGACTCCTTGGCGTGT
>DASXAI010000377.1:0-2648 GCA_036406775.1 Acidimicrobiales bacterium | reverse complement strand
GACCTCCCGACGTAGGCCGGCCGGCCTATAGCCCGTTTACACCCAGCGCACTTACGCTGCGACGATGCGTGCTCGAGTCGCCCTCGCGCTCGCGGCGGGAGTGCTCGTGGCCACCGTGGGTGCCGTGGCGCCCGACCCGCCGGCCGCCCGCGCCGTCGCCCTCGGACCGGTCCGGCCCGCCGACCTGAGCGACGGGGTGGGGTGGGCGAACTACTACCGGTCCTTCGGCGAGAACCTGGCGCCGGTCGGGGCCGGCACGTCAGCGGGTCCGCAGAACGTGGCCAACTGGCTGGCCGCCTACCACCTCCAGGGCGACCCGTACTGCAACCACGTCGCCGACGCCAACCATCCGTGGCCCGGCGGCGACATGGCCCACAACGTGTTGTTCTGTGGACCGCCGAACCTGGCCCAGGCGATCACCGGGTGGGTCGACACGCCGTACCACGGCGCCGGGTTCGTCGACCCGAAGACGACGGCGATCAGCTTCGGCTTCAACTACGACACGTCGACGGCGCTCTACACGACCACGGGCGCGTCGACGCTCTCGCGCTGGCCCAAGCCGGATGGCGTGCTGCCGTCGCCCGCCTTCGACTTCGGCGAGGCACCCGATCCCCGCGCCACGTGCGGCTATCCGGTCGCGCCGGCCGCCCTCGGCCGGCCGCTCTTCATCACCTTCCCCGCCGCCGAAACCTTCGTCGGGGCATCGGTAGCGGGACCGGGATTCAACGTCCCCGTCTGCGCCCTCCACGCCAACCCGTTCGAAGGCGGTGTGATGGCCCCTGGCGTCGCCACCCGCCAGATCGCGCTCATCACGCCCGCGCCCTACCAGCGGGGCCAGATGTACACCGCCGACGTCGAGACCGACAACGGCTCGTACGTCTGGTCGTTCCTCGTGGCCGACGTGCCGTCGACGCCGGCGCCGGTGGCCGGGCCATCAGCGCCCGGGCAGCTCACCGTGGCCTGGGCGCCGGTGGACCCGAAAGGCCTGCCCGTCACCAGTTACCGCGTCGACAATCTGACGACGGGCGCCACGGCCACGACGCTCGCCCCGACCGCCACGTTCAGCGGACTGACGCCCGGCGTCGCCTACCAGTTCCGCGTGACGGCCACCAACGACGTCGGCCCGAGCGCGCCCGGGGACGTCACGGCGACGGCCATCACCGTCCCGGCGCCTCCCACCTTCACGGCCGCGGTGAACCAGGACGGCGGCGGACTCGTCAGCTGGGCCGACGACGCGACCGCGGCCGCGCCGATCCTCTCGTACCAGATCGACGTCGACGGAGGCGTGCCCCTCGACGTCGGTGCGCTGACCGCCTACCAGTTCTCGGGGCTCACGAACGGCCAGACCTACCAGGTCCGGGTGCGGGCGGTGAACGGGGCCGGGGTCAGCGACTGGTCGGCACCGGCGCAGCTCACACCGAGCCGGCACACCCAGCTCTTCTTCGGCCTCGTCGCACCCGTCCGGGTCGCCGACACGCGCGCCGCCGGCGGTCGCCTCTCGGCCGGCACGAGCCGGGCCTTCGACGTCGTGGCCGCCACCGGGGCGGCGCCGGCCCAGGTCTCGGCCATCTCGATGAACCTCACTGCGACCGACGCCGACGGGCCCGGTTACTTGACGGCGTGGCCGTGCGACCAGCCCCGGCCCGATGCCTCGAACGTCAACTTCAACGGCGGCGAACCCGGTGTACCCAATCACGTGATCGTGCCCGTCGCCGCTGACGGCACGGTGTGCGTACTCGCCGGCGTCAGTGGGGCCGATGTGATCCTCGATGTCGACGGCTGGTTCGCGGCCGGGGCCGGCCTCGTGCCGGAAACGCCGCACCGTGTCCTTGACACGCGCGGCGCCGGAGCGGCGGTGATCGACGCCGTCGCCGCGGTTGCGCCCGCGGGTGCCGTGGCCGCGGTGTTGAACGTCACCGCCGCCGGTGGCTCCTCCGACGCCGGCTTCGTCACCGTGTACCCGTGCGGCGCGTCGCTGCCGCTGGCGTCGAGCGTGAACTTCGGGCGCAACGAGACCGTCGCCAACGCCGTGGTCGTCCCCGTGGCGCCCGACGGGACGGTGTGCCTGCACGCCAGCACGCCCGTCCACCTGCTCGTGGACGTGGCCGGCTACGTCACCGCCAACTTCGCCGCCACCGGCCCGAGCCGGGTCCTCGACACCCGGACGGGCAGCGGCCCCACGACCGGTGTCGACGTGGAGGTGGCGCCGGCCGGTGCGGCGGGCGCCGTGCTCAACGTCACCGCCGCTGGGGGCTCCGTGGCGCCCGGCTACGTCACCGTCCACGCCGCCGACGTGCCGACGCCGGCCACGTCGAACCTCAACTTCGCGGCCCACCAGGTCGTGCCCAACGCCGCCGTCGTGCGGCCCGACGGTGCCGGGCGCGTCCACCTGGCGGCCAGCACGCCCGTCCAACTGGTGGTGGACGTGGCCGGCTTCTTCCTCTGACCCCTACTTGATGGCCAGCGGGTTGATGGGCGAGCCGACGGCTTTGGTGACCTTGAGCGGCGGGGCGCAGAAGAAGAACTCCCATACGCCGTCGGCGGCGCAATCGGCCGCCAGCTCCTCGAGGTCGAGGATCTCGCCCAGCGACATGCCCATGTCCCGGATGAGGACCGAGTGGACGTTGAAGACGGCGTCCGGGTTCTCC
>DASXAI010000376.1:0-4255 GCA_036406775.1 Acidimicrobiales bacterium | reverse complement strand
GACCCGTTCGGGAACTGCAGCGTCGCGAACTCACCCGTCAGCTCCGGCAGGTTGGCGCGCAGGTACCTCTCGAGCGCCGCCCAGTCGAGCTCCTCGCCCGGCCGGACCGGCGCGGTCTCCGGGACGCCGGTCACAGCTGTTCGACGTGCCGCTCGATGACGTCGGCATAGCGCGCCATCACGGCGTCGCGCCGCGTCGGCAGGTGCCCGGTCGGGAACAGGCCGTCGGTCGGCGTGTACTCGCTCAGGACCTGGCGGGCCAGCGTCACCTTGTGGACCTCGGTCGGACCGTCGGCGAGGCCCATGTGGAACGACTCGATGACCATCGCCGAGAACGGCATCTCCTCGGACACGCCGAGCGAGCCGTGGATCTGCAGCGCCCGCGCCGCGACGTCGTGGAAGACCTTCGGCATCGCCGCCTTGACCGCCGAGATGTCCTTGCGGACCCGCTTGTAGTCCTTGTACTTGTCGATCCGCCACGCCGTGCGCATGACCAGCAGACGGAACTGCTCCATCTCGATCCACGAGTCGGCGATCATCCCCTGCACGAGTTGCTTGCGGCCGAGCAACTCGCCCTGCGTCGTGCGCGACAGCGCCCGCTCGCACATCATGTCGAACGCCCGCTTCACCAGACCCACGGTGCGCATGGCGTGGTGGATGCGCCCGCCGCCGAGGCGGGTCTGGGCGACGGCGAAGCCCTCGCCGCGGCCGCCGAGGATGTGGTCGGCCGGGATGCGCACGTCGGTGTAACGGACGTAGGCGTGCGTGCCCTCGTCCTCGTCGTGGCCGTAGACGCCGACGTTGCGGAGGATCTCGACGCCCGGGGTCTCGGCCGGCACCACGAACATCGACATGCGCTTGTGGGCCGGCGCGTCGGGCTCGGTGACGGCCAGCACGATCAGGAACGAGGCGAAGCGGGCGTGCGACGAGAACCACTTCTCGCCGTTGATGACCCACTCGTCGCCGTCGAGCTCGGCTCGGGTGACGAACTGCGTCGGGTCGGACCCGCCCTGCGGCTCGGTCATCGAGAAGGCCGACACGATCTCGTTCTCGAGGAGCGGCTCGAGGTAGTGCTTCTTGAGGTCGTCGGTGCCGTAGTGAGCGAGGATCTCGGCGTTGCCCGAGTCGGGCGCCTGGCAGCCGAACACGATCGGCCCGGCGTGGGTGCGCCCCAGGATCTCGTTGAGCAGCGCCAGCTTCACCTGGCCGTAGCCAGGGCCGCCGAGGTGGGGCCCGAGGTGGCACGCCCACAGGCCCCGCTCGCGGACCTGCTGCTGCAGCGGCGGGATCAGCTTCTGGCGCACCGGGTCGCTCATGTCCCAGGCGTGGCGGATCACGTGCTCCAGCGGCTCGACCTCGTTGGTGACGAAGGCGTCCACCCAGTCCAGCTCGCGCTGGTACTCCGGATCGGTCTCGAACTCCCAGCTCATGGCCCGACCCTAGGCGGTGAGGCGCTCGGTGGTCGCCCCCAGCGACGCCAGCACGTCGCGATCGGGCCGGACGCCGATGCCGGGCCCGGCCGGGACAGTCAGGTGGCCGTCGGCGAGGACGAACGGCTCGGTGACGTCGCGGTGGAAGTACCGGTCCGAGGCCGACAGGTCGGCCGGAAGGGTGAAGCCCGGCAGCGATGCCAGCGCCACGTTGGCGGCCCGCCCGACGCCCGTCTCGAGCATGCCGCCACACCACACGGGCACGCCGTGGGCGGCGCACACGTCGTGGATGCGCCTCGCCTCGAGATAGCCGCCGACCCGCCCGGGCTTGATGTTGACGATGCGGCACGAGCCCAGGGCGAGGGCGTCGGCCGCGGCGGCGGCGGACGTGATGCTCTCGTCGAGACAGATCGGCGTGCGCAGTTGGGCCGCCAGCTCGGCGTGCTGGCGCAAGTCGTGCTCGCCGAGCGGCTGCTCGATCAGCAGCAGGTCGTAGTCGTCGAGCCGAGCCAGGTGGCGCGCATCCGCCAGCGTGTAGGCCGCGTTGGCGTCGACTTGGAGCAACACATCGGGCCCGATGTGGGCCCGCACGGCGGCCACCAGATCGACGTCGCGCCCGGGCTCGATCTTCAACTTGATGCGGACGTACCCGTCGCGCAGGTAGCCGTCGACGGCGGCGACGGTCTCGTCGATGGTGTCGAACAGCCCGACCGACACGCCCGCCGCCACCCGCGTGCGAGTGCCGCCGAGGTACGTCCGCAACGACAGGCCGGCGGTCCGGAGCTCGGCGTCGAGCACGGCCGCCTCGAGGGCGCACTTCGCCATCGGCCACCCGCTCACGCCGGCCAGCACGGTGCCGACCTCCGCCGCCGTCACGTCCTTGGCCGCCAGCAACCGAGGCACGAGGTGGTCGCGCAGCACGAGCCGCGATGCCGCCACGAACTCGTACGAGTATCCCGGCTCGATCCCGGCGACATTCTCGCCCCATCCTTCCGCGCCGTCCGCCTCGACGCGTACCAGCACCACGTCCCGCCCGTCCTGGACACCGAACGACGTACGGAAGGGCGTCACCAGCGGCAGTTGGAAGCGCACCAGCTCGACGGCCTCGATGTGCACGCCGAGCACCGTACCGAACTGTTTCACGCTCGTTTGACGACCTCTGGGGTTCTTGAGCGAGCGTGAAACGGGGACGGGGGAGTGGGGCCCATTCCCGACTAACCTGGTCGTGTTTCCAGGGAGCTGCACCTCGGCGTGAGCATCGACGGCGCCGGCCGTCACCCTGCGGCGTGGCGCGCCGCCACCGAGCCGATCGACTGGTTCGGCGCCGACTACCCGGTCCGGTTGGCGCAGGAGGCCGAGCGCGGCTGCTTCGACTTCGTGGTGTTCGAAGACGCCTTCGGCCGCCCGCCGCTGGGCGCGGGGCAGCGGGGCGGACGCCTCGACGCCCTACTGGTGGCGGCCCGGGTGGCCCCGGTCACGAGGTCGATCGGGCTGATCCCCGTCGTCACGACCACCCACACCGAGCCGTTCCACGTCTCCAAGAACATCGCCACCCTCGACTTCGTCAGCCTCGGCCGGGCCGGGTGGAAGCTGGCCGTGTCGACCACCGAGGAGGACGCCGCTCGCTTCGGCCGCAAACGGGCTGCGCCCCTCGCTGAGCTCTACGCCGAGGCGTCGGAGGCGGCCGACATCGTCGCCCGGCTCTGGGACAGCTGGGAGGACGATGCCGTCATCCGCGACGTGGCGACGGGCCGCTACCTCGACCGCGACAAGGTCCACTACGTCGACTTCGAGGGCCGGTTCTTCCGCGTGCGGGGACCCTCGATCACGCCGCGGTCGCCACAAGCTCAGCCGCCCGTCGCCGTCGACGTCACTTCGGACGAGGCGCTCGCGGTGGCGGCCGAACGGGCCAACCTCGCGTTCCTCCTGACCGCTGACGTCGACGACGCGAGGCGCCAGCGGGAGCGGATCCGCGAGGCGGTCGCCGCCGCCGGCCGCGCCCCCGATGACGTGGCCGTGCTCGCCACCGTCGACGTTCTCTTGGCCGGTGACGAGGCCGCCGCCCGCGACGCACGGTCCCGCCTCGACGCTCTCGCCGCGCCCGTCACCGTCACGGCCGACACCCTGGAGGTCGTGGGGACGCCGGCCTCCCTCGCCGCCGTGCTGGAGGACTGGTTCCGGTCCGGCGCCGTCGACGGCTTCGTGCTCCGGCCGGCGGTCCTGCCCGGCGGGCTCAGCCCGCTGGTCGACGAGGTGGTGCCGCGGCTCCAGGATCGAGGTCTCTTCCGTCGCTCGTACGGTGCCTCGACGCTGCGGGGCCACTTCGGATGGGAGCGACCGGCCAACCGCTACGCCGAGGCGAGCACGTCATGACCGTCACGCGCCCGGTCAAGCAGATCCACCTGGCCGCTCACTTCCCTGGCGTCAACAACACCACCGTGTGGAGCGACCCCGGGTCGGGCAGCCAGACCGACTTCTCGTCGTTCGTGCACCTGGCCCGGACGGCCGAGCGGGGCAAGTTCGACTTCTTCTTCCTGGCCGAGGGTCTCCGCCTGCGCGAGCACCGGGGCCACATCTTCGACCTCGACGTGGTGGGCCGGCCCGACTCGCTCACTGTCCTCGCCGCCCTCGCCGCCGTCACCGATCGCATCGGGCTGGCGGCCACGTTGAACACCACGTTCAACGAGCCGTACGAGGTCGCGCGCCAGTTCGCCAGCCTCGATCACCTGTCCGGCGGGCGGGCCGCCTGGAACGTCGTCACCTCGTGGGACGCCTTCACCGGCGAGAACTTCCGGCGCGGCGGCTTCCTGCCCCAGAACCAGCGCT
>DASXAI010000375.1:0-3012 GCA_036406775.1 Acidimicrobiales bacterium | reverse complement strand
CATCCCGAGTTCGGGACGCGACTCGGACCGGCGGTGATCAACGTCGTGGCGATGACTCCCGACGAGCTCGAGACCGCGGCCCAACGGCCGGCGCTGCGCACCGGCGTGACGCTCGAGCCGGCGCTCGTGGCCGAGCTGCTGACGGACGTGGTCGGGGAGCCGGGGGCGCTTCCCATCTTTCAGTACACCCTCACCGAGCTCTTCGACAGCCGAGTGGACAACACGCTCACCAACGCCACCTACCACGCCATGGGCGGTGTGCGGGGCGCGCTCAGGCGGAACGCCGATGAGGTCTACGCGCAGTTGACGACGGACGAACAGGCAGTGGCGCGCCAACTCTTCCTCCGGCTCGTGACGATCACTGACAATGACGAGTGGAGCCGCCGACGCGTCCCCGCATCGGAGATCGTGGCCCTCGACGGCGACCTTGTCGCAATGGAAGGGGTGATCGACGCGTTCGGCCGTCGGCGGTTCCTGGCGTTCGATCGGGACCCCGTCAGGGACGCGCCCACCGTGGAAGTGGCCCACGAAGCACTGCTGTGGGAATGGCCGCAGCTGCGCAACTGGATCGAAGACGGTCGCAACGACGTGCAGCGCCACGCCAGCCTGGCGGCGGCGATGCACGAATGGCGGCAGGCCGAGCACGACGCCGACTACCTCCTCGCCGGAGCGCGCCTCGCTGAGTACGAGCGGTGGAGGGCGACGAGCACACTCAAGCTCACCGCCGAGGAGCAGGCGTACCTCGACGCGTCGGTGGCGCACGCCCAACAAGCTCGAACGGGCGAGGAAGCGCGCGTCGCCTACGAGGGCCGGCTCCGGCGACGGGCTCGTCGGCGGTTGTGGGCATTGATCGCAGTGGTCGTCGCTCTTGTCGCCGTCGTCGCCGGCGTCCTCGTTGCGACGCGCGGCGGAGGTAGACGAACGGTGGCGCTGGCCTTCGCCGGACGCGGGCTCGGAGGGATCGACGACCTCCAGGCGGCGGGCTTCGACCGTGCGCAGCGCGAGCTCGGCTTCCAAGCCGTCGACGTGGTGCCCCCGTTCACCGGGCTCGAGGGGGCCCTCCGTCAGGCGGCGGCCGGCGCCGACCTGGTGATCATCGGCAACACGGGCTACGCCCAGGCGGCGGCGGCCGTCGCACCGTCGTTCCCCCACGCCGTCTGGGCCTACCTCGACGCGGCCGTGCCCGGCGCGGCATCGGTCCGCTTCGCCCACGAACAGGCGGCCTTTCTTGCCGGCGCGGCGGCGGCTCTCACGTCGCGAACCGGCTCGGTCGGCTTCGTCGGCGGGTTCCAGACCGACGTCGTCGAGCGGTTCCGCGCCGGGTACGAGGCCGGCGCCCGTGCCGTAAAGCCTGAGGTCGAGGTCCTCGCCGCCTACGTCTCGCTCGGCTACGAAGGCTTCAGCCGGCGCGACTACGCCCAGACACTCGCCGCTCGGATGTACGAGCGGGGCGCCGATGTCGTGTACGGCGCCGCCGGGACCGCCGGGTTCGGCGTCCTCGACGCTGCCCGCGCCGAATCGGCCCTCCAGGGCCGGCAGCTCTGGGGCATCGGAGCCGACACCGACCACTACTACGACGTCGATGCGTCACTACGGCCGTTCGTCCTCACCTCGACGATCAACAAGTACGACATCGCCGTCTACAACCTCATCAAGGACTATCTCGACGGCCGGCTCGAACCGACCACCTCCCGAGAGCTCACGCTGGGCGACGGGGTCATGGATCTGTCCGCGTCGGGTGGCTTCCTTGCCACCGACACCCGCGCCGTGCTCGATCGCCTGAAGACAGACATCATCGAGGGCCGCCGCACCGTGCCCGCCGTACCGACAGGGCCCCTCGATCCGCCTGCACCACCCATGCCCAGGTTCACCGCCGCGACCGTCACGTTCGACGGCGCCTCCTGTCGGTACGACGGCCCCACCAGCGTCAGTCGAGGCGACGTACTCCGCATCGATTTCGCCAACACGACGGGCGCCGACGCCCTATTGGCGATGAACAACGACGACTCGTCATCAGTCGCGGTCCAGATCCCGGCTCGCGGCGGGGGCCAGAACCGTGGGTACGCCTACATGGTGCCCGGACGCCACCAGGTCCTCTGTTTTTCGGGCGTTGCGCCGGGAGCAAGCCAAGTCGCCGGGCCGACTCTCTCTACGACGTGACGGCAGGACAACAGGAAGTGGGCAACGCGATGACACGAACCACGTCGATGCCAGGAACACTGCTCGTCGCGAGCGTCGCCGCCGGTCTGATCTTCGCCGCGTGCGGCGGTGACAACCGAGCCGGCACCTCGTCGACCACAGCCGGTGCTGCAACATCCGGCCCGGTCGACATCAGCGGCCGGACCGTCACGATGCTCGGCACGGAGACGGCGGCCGAGGCCGACGCGCTCAGCGGCGCGTTCCGGCACTGGGAGATGGACACGGGCGCCTCACTCTCCTACCGCGGCTCCCTCGACGCGGAATCGCAGCTCCGGTCGGCCCTGGCCACGGGCGGGCCGCTTCCGGACATCTTCCTGGCCCCCTACCCGGGGCTCGTCAAGGACTTCGCGCCGAAGGCACGGCCGATGCCCAACGACCTCATCGCCCGGATGAACGACGACATGGATCCGGACCTCGTCAAGCTCGGTTCGGTCGACGGGGTGATCTTCGGCATGCCCTTGAAGCTCAACCTCACGGGCCTCGTGTGGTACTCGCCGAAGGTCTTCGATGCGCACGACTATCACGTCCCCCAGACATGGGATGCGTTGGTGGCCTTGACCGCCCGCATGAAGGCCGATGGCATCCCGCCGTGGTGCACCGGCATCGAATTCGGCGACGCCACCGGCTGGCCGATGACCAACTGGATGGAGAACATCATGCTCCGCCTGCACGGTCCCGAGATCTACGACAAATGGGTCAGTCACGCCATCCCGTTCAACGACCCCCAGGTGCGGGACGTGGCCGCAGTCCTCGGGGACATGTGGTTCCCCGACGGCAACGTGCTGAACGGCCGGCCGTCCATCGCGTCGACCG
>DASXAI010000374.1:0-5709 GCA_036406775.1 Acidimicrobiales bacterium | reverse complement strand
AGAACGTCAGGTTGTCCCGCATGGCCCACGCCCGCTCGGCGAGACGACGGTCGACGGCGTAGCGGCGATCGATCAGCCTCGGACCGGCGATGAGCTCGGCTCGGGCCTCGTCGACGCCGACTTCGTGGATGTGCACGAGGCGACGAAGGGCGCTGCCGAGCTCGGCGTCGATCAGATGCGGCGCATGACAGACCTCCTGGGCGAGTCGCTCACGAAGGCGTGCGGTGCCGCGCCCCAGAGTGGCGGCGGCGAGCGCCGATGCATCGACGACGAGAGGCACCGATCGTCAGCGCCGCTCGGCTTTGATCGCCTCCACAATCGATTCGATGGTCGGGCCGGGCCGCGGATCCGTGGCATGGGCCAGCTCGATCATCTCGAGCGCCTCCTGCTTCGTGGGGTTGGCGGCGAGGGTGATGAGCTGCTCGCGCATGTACGCCTGGAGCGACTGGCCGGCGCGCCGGGCGCGGCGCCGGAACGTCTCGTACGACTCCCCTCCCATTTCACGCTCCCTGGAGAACCCAGGAGGTTCTTGAGCAAGCGTGAAACGGAGGGGCGCCCTACGCCAGCTTTCCCGCGATGGAACCGGCGGAACGGAGGGCGGTGCCGTCGGCGCCGTCGGTGACGAAGCGGCGGGGCGGCCCGGTCGTGGCCTCGGCGATCATGGCGCCGAGGAGGGCGGCCTGGCTCACGCCTTCGGGCGTCCAGAAATAGAAGGCCATCGACCCCGGGATCGTGTTGATCTCGTTGACCCACACGTCGTCGCCCCGCCACAGGAAGTCGATGCGGGGGACGCCCCGCACCAGCGCCACGCCGGCGACCAGGCGAGCCAGCTCCAGCACCCGGGCCGAGACATCGGGAGGCAACATCGCCGGCAGCTCCCGCGGCGCGCCCGACAGACCCTCGCCGCCGCCGAGGTACTTGTCGGCATACGTGTAGATGCGGCCGGAGGCGTCCTTGCGGAGCGGCTTCTCAATGGCCGACAGCTGCAGCTCGGGGTAGGCGCGCACCGACACGTTCAGGTCGAGGGCATCGGGCAGGTACGGCTCCACGACCGCACCGTCGCGGAAGTAGGGCGACGTGCGCACGAGGGCGCGCGCCGACGCCAGGTCGTCGGTGATCTCGATGCCGATCGACGACCCGCCGAAGCGCGGCTTCACGATGTACGGGCCCGGGAAGTCGGGGTCGGCGAACCCGGCGCCGAAGCCGCGGCGCGCCAGCGACGGGAGCCCGGCCGCCGCCATCGCACCGGCGAACGCCAGCTTGTCCATCCCCAAGGCCGCGCCCGCCGCCGACGGACCCGTGTAGCGCACGCCGGCGAGATCGAGCGCGGCTTGGAGCGTGCCGTCCTCGCCCGGGCCGCCGTGGCAGGCGTTGACGACGGCGCTGATGTCGAGGGGCGACGCCTTCTTGAACAGCCCGCTGCCCTCGGCCACGAAGCCGCCACCGGGCCGCGCCACCAGCTCGAGCCGCTGGGCCTTGGCCGGCACGCCCGTCACGTAGTCGGCCGCTTCGAGCAGCGCCGGCACGAGGTGAAATTCGGCTGTCTTGGCCCAGTAGATGGCCAGCGGGTCCTGCCCGGTCGCCGCCAGGGCGCGGGCCGACTGCAGCCCGGAGAGGATGCTGATGTCGTGCTCGGGGGAGGGACCCCCGAAGATCACGGCCGGTCGGGCCACGGGTGGGTGCTCCTAGGGGTAGTGGTCGGGAAGGTCATTCTCGTACAGCACGACGTCGCCGTCAGTGAGCCTCTGGCGCACCCACTCCACCGCCCGCTCCCGGTTCATGGCGTAGTGGAGCCGGATGTCGCGATGGGCGGCGCCCGCCTCCAGCGCCTTGCGGTTGGTCTGCCCCACGATGATGAGGTCGGACGCGGCGTCGTCGGCGGCCACCGCAAAGTCGCGGTTCTCCTCGGCCTGGAGCGGCCCGAGCTCGACCATCCCCGGCGTCACGACGACGCCGCGCGCCCCCGGCTCCCGCAACCGGCGCAACAAGGCGAGCGACGACGCCGCGCTGGCGGGGTTGGACGAGAACGTGTTGTCGATCACGATCACGCCCTTACCGGTGCGGCTCACCTCCTGACGGTGCTCGGGCACGGGCAGCGAGTCGAGCCGGTCGAGGGCGGCGGGCACGTCGAGACCCAACGCCAGCACCACTCCCAACGCACTCGCGACGTTGGCGGCATGGGCGCCGGTCTCCTTGATCACGTGGTGCTCGGGCCCGACGTTCACGTCGAGGGTGCCTTCGGCGTCATCGAGCACCACGACGTCGGCGCCCGGATGCTCGGCGTCGGTGGCGACGCGCACGACGCGGCGACCGGCGGCCGAAAGCGTGTCGGCCAGTGCCGCCATCCCGTGGGCGCTGACGTTCAGCACTGCCGTCGAGACATCGTCGGTGATCTCCGCCTTCGCCGCCGCCACGCCGTCGAGCGTCTTCATCCGCTCCAGGTGGACGGGCCCGATGTTCACGATGACGCCGATGCTCGGCCGCACCCATTCGCACATGGCGCGGATCTCGCCCGGTCCGTACGTGCCCATCTCGGCCACGAACACCTCGGTGCCCGGCGTCAGGTGTTCGTTCAACGTGCGCGCCAGTCCGCCCGTGTTGTTGAAGCTGGCCGGGCTGGCCAGCACGCTTCGCTGCCCCGACACGAGGTGGCGCACGTATTGCTTGGTCGTCGTCTTGCCGTACGAACCGGTGATGGCGACGGTGACGGGTGCGGCGGCGCGCAGCCGCTGCTCGGCCTGGTGCACCCAGCGCCGCGCCGCCCACCGCTCGAACGGCAGCGTGAGCAAGAGCGCCAGGTCGAGGAGCACCGGTTGGAGGAAGCACAGCATCGCCGCCAGCGCTGCCCCGCTCGGAGCGGCGCCGGCCAGGACGAACAGAACGACGTCGATGACACCGAAGACGGCGGCGACAGTGCGCAGGCGGCGCGTCCACGCCAGCCGTGACGTGCGGCCCCGCAGCGCCAGACCCGACGGTCCCACCACGATCAAGACCGCCGTCACCAGGGCCATCACCGACAGGGTGAAAGCACTCAGCGCCGCCGTCACCGCCCCCAACGCCAGCAACAGATTGACCTGACCCGTGCTCCACCACCGGATGGCGAACCGAGTCACCGACCGTGGCAGGTAGTGCTCGCGCTGGGCGATGCGCAGCCACCGGGGTGCCGCCACCACGCTGGCGGCCAGGCAGAGGAGGGGGATGACGAAGCTCATGCGATCGGAGTCGGGCTACAGGTGTCGGTCGAGCGCAGCCCGCAGCGTCGGGGCCGCCGTGAGCGGGGTGAGGTGGCCGGCACCGGGCACGATGGTAAGCGCCACCGGCCCGCCGAACAGGGACATCGCCCGCTCCGCCACCGTGACGGGTGCGGCCGTGTCGTCGTCGCCCCACACCAGTTCGACCGGGCACGTGACCCGGGGCAGGAGGTCCTCGTAGTGCTCGTTGACGGCGATCACGAGGACGTCGCGCATGACGCCGGTGGCGTTGCGGTAGTCGTCGGATCCGCGCGAGCGGCGCAACGCCTCCATGCGCTCGTCGCTGACGAGGCCGCGTCGGTGGAACCAGCGCACGACGCGGAAGCCCGTCGACGGCGCCGGCACCCGCTCGGGCGCGACGAGCCTCGGCACGCCCGTGAGCACGAGGGCGGCCACGCGGTCGGGACGGCCGACCGCGAGATTGACGGCGATGCGACCGCCGAAGGAGTGACCGAGCACGACGACCCGCCGCGCGCAGGCGTCGAGGGCGGGCGTCACGGCGTCGGCGTAGCCGGCGGCATCGAGCGCGACCGCCGGTTCGGGTGATGCGCCGCCGAAGCCCGGCAGGTCGACGGCGAGCGCGTCGTAGCCGTCGAGCACGTGGCGGAAGTCGGCCCGGGGGCGCATCCAGCCGGGCAAGGCCAGCACGCGGGCCGGCGTCGCCCCGTGCTGCTCGGCGAACAAGCCGTCGTTCAGGGCGCGGAGCACCTACACCAGCTCCAGTTCGGATTCGCGGGCCAGCGTCGACAGATCGCACCACCACGCCAGCACGGCCGCCACCACGGCCCCGATGCCGAGGACGATGGTGCCGTTCGTGGCGTCGAGCAGTGGTCCGAACACCAACCCGGCGATCGAGACGCCGCCGCCGAAGGCCATGAACCACAGGGCCATGACGCGGCCGCGCACCTCGTCGCTCAGGAGCGTCTGCAGCACCGTGAGCATCGACGTCGTCGTGGCGAAGTACACGAAGCCGAGCACGAAGACAACGGGATAGGCGGGCGCCGGCACCCGCAGCACGCCAAAGACCCCGGTGGCGACGGCGAAGCCGGCCAGCCCGATGCGCACGAGGCGCATCTTCGGCGCGGCCGCGAACACGGTGCCGATGGAGAGCGCGCCGAGGCACGCACCGAGGCCGAAGGCGGCGTACAGCAGGCCGTAGCTGATGCTGTCGGCGTCGAGGCCGAGGTCGGTCTCGGCCAGGGCCGGGAACAGGCTCACGAAGGGCAGGCACAGCACGGCGAACACGGCCAGCGTCAACAGCACGCGGGCCACCACAGGGTTGTCACGGACGGCGCGAAATCCCGCCGCCACGCGTGCCAGGCCGCGCTCCTCGGCCCGGGCGACCTCGGGAAAGCGCACGACGAGGAGGGCGACGATGACGGCGAGGTAGGTGCCGGCGTTGAGGGCGAAGATCCACGCCGCCCCCAGGATCGGGTAGAGGATGCCGCCGAGGGCGGGGCCCACGACCCGGCTCCCGTTCACCATCGTCGAGTTGAGCGAGATGGCGGCGCCGAGGTCCTCGGGCCCCACGAGCGACGGCAGCACGGCGCCCCACGCCGGGGCGTTCAGGGCGTTGCCGATGCCGACGGCGAGCACGCACGCGAAGATCAGCACCCGGGACGGGTCGTCGCTGGACGCCACCACGATGGCGAGGGCCAGCGAGAAGACGAGCTGCTCCACCTGGAGCAGGATCAACAGGCGGCGACGGTCGAAGGCGTCGGCCACGATGCCACCGACGATCGACAGCAGGAGCAGGGGACCCAACTGGGCGAAGGCGAGGGCGCCGACGAAGGCGCTCGACCCCGTGAGCGTGTAGGCGAAGGCGCCGAGGACGACGGTTTGCATCCAGGTCCCGACGTTCGACGCGAACGAGCCGAACCACATGAGCCGGAACTCGCGGTGGCTGAAGGCCGACCGGGCCGAGCCGACACCACGGACGTAGTCGTCGCCCTCGAGGAGGGCTTCCTGGCTGTCTTCGACGATGGGGGTGGTGGACAAGGGGCGGGACACGGCGACCTTTCATGGTGGCACGGGGGTGGCGACCGGTCCCAAGCAACCCTGAGTACCGTCCCTGTCGCCATGAGCGCCCGGACCCTGCAGGCCGATGGTGCTGCCGACGCACGCCTCCCGCCCCGACGCCCCGCCGGCCTCGGCGCCATCGCGCTCGTCGGGCTGGCCGGCGCCGTGCTCCTGGCCTGGGGCGCGTGGCGCGTCGCCGCCCTGCCGGACCGGCGCGCCCGACTCGAGTGGATCCCCGATGCCCCGCTCCTCGGCGGTCTGCCGCTGCCGAGCCGGCCGCTGGGATACGTCCTCTGGGGCCTGGGATTGGCCGGCCTCAGTCTGGCGTGGGTGCTCCTGCGCCGGCGCACGGTCGAGCCCGGCCACGGCGTCTCGCTCGGCACCGTCGCCGTGATCGCGGGCCTCTGGATGCTGCCGTTGCTGTTCGCGCCCGCGATGG
>DASXAI010000373.1:0-2724 GCA_036406775.1 Acidimicrobiales bacterium | reverse complement strand
TCGGCGGGTTCGCGGTCGGGTTGGCGCGCGGCTGGGACGGCGTGCGCGCCGCCCGTTACGGGTGCGTGTGTGGCGCGTTGTCGGTGCTGGCGCCGGGCGCCCAGTCGTCGTTCCCGACGGCCGCCGAGGTCGAGGCGGGCTACACCAGCTCGTAGCGCGCCGTGCGCCGCGGCTCGCCGCCGCCGACCACGCGGACGCGGCCGTCGTCGACCAGGTGGAGCAAGTGGGCGTGCGTCGACATGGCGGCCGGCAACCACAGCGTCTTGGCCACGTCGCGGTACACCTCGGGCACGATGTCGGTGAGCCCGGCCGGCCCGTTCGCCAGGACGGCGACGATCTGGTCGGTGCGATCCTGGCGGTGGGCGACATACGATCGCACGAGCGCCTGGGGATCGGTGATCGGCGGTCCGTGTGTGGGCCACAGGACGCCGTCGCCCCTGTCCAGCACGACCTGAAGACTGGCCAGGTACTGGCCGAGGTCACCGTCGGGCGGCACGATGACCGTGGTCGACCACCCCATCACGTGGTCGCCACTGAACAGCGCCTGCTCCTCACGCAGCGCGTAGCAGAGGTGGTTCGACGTGTGCCCCGGCGTGTGGACCGCGTCGATCGTCCAGCCCGGGCCGGACACGACGTCGCCGTGACGCAGCGGGATGTCGGGCGTGAAATCGGTGTCGGCGCCTTCCCGTAGTTCCTTCTCGCCCGGGCCCTTCTCCTTCGTCGGGTCGCCGTCGGCAGCCGGGTCGCCGAACACGAGGCGATCGGTGGGGTCGTCGGGCGGCAGCTCGCCATGGGGCCCGAAGCCGTAGCTGGGTGCGCCGGTGAGTTCCCGGAGGGCTCCCGTCGCCGGCGAATGGTCGGTGTGCGTGTGCGTGACGAGCAGGTGGGTGACGCGCTCGTCCGGCTCGAGGGCGGCGACGAGCGCGTCGACATGGGCGTCGAGCCGCGGCCCGGGATCGATGACGGCGACGTCGCCGTGACCGACGATGTAGGTGCCCGTCCCGAGGTAGGTGAACTTGCTGGGGTTGTCGGCCACCACCCGGCGGATGAGCGGCGACACCTGTTCCACGCGCCCGTAGTGGACGTCGAGGTCGCGTACGAACGGGATGGTCATGCGCCGTGACGGATGAACGCCATCGCCTCGGCTCGCGACGCAGCGTCGTGCTCGAAGATGCCGCGCACGGCCGACGTCACCGTGAGCGAGCCGGGCTTCTTCACTCCTCGCATGGTCATGCAGAGGTGTTCGGCTTCGATCACCACCACCACGCCCGCCGGGTTCAGCCGCTCCACCAACGTCTCGGCCACCTGCGTTGTGAGGCGCTCCTGCACCTGGAGGCGGTGGGCGTAGGCATCGACGAGACGGGCCAGCTTCGACAGGCCCGTGATGCGGCCATCGGATCCGGGGATGTACGCCACGTGGGCGCGCCCGATGAAGGGCACGAGATGGTGCTCGCACAACGACGAGAACGGGATGTCGCGGACCATGACCATCTCGCGGTGGCCGAGCTCGAACTGGACGTCGAGGTGGGCCGCCGGATCGTCGTCGGCGCCGGCGAGCACCTCGGCGTAGAAGGCGGCGACCCGAGCCGGCGTTCGTAGCAGGCCCTCGCGGCTCGGGTTCTCGCCCAGCGCGTCGAGCAGCTGGCCGACGATGCGCTCGACGCGCTCGACGTCGACGGAGCCGGGCTTCTCGTGGTTGGTGATCAGGTCGACCATGGGTCCACTATGCCCGGTGAAGGGCGCGATCCCGCAGCCAGACGTGGCTGATCGAGCGGTCTTCGAGTCGGCCCGGCGACCACCGGCCCCACGCCCCTCCGAACATGGTGGCCGTCCGCTCGGTCCAGCGGATGGCCTCGGGCGCCATCACGCGGCGGACCGTCTGCACGATGCCGCCCTCGTACACGAGGTAGCCGCCCCACGTGCCCGGATAGTCCTTGGTGGAGCCGACCTCGGTGACGAGCAACGGTCCGTGACGGCGGACCCGGTGCCGATGGGTGTGGCCCGACGTGATCATCGTCGCCGGGTTGGCGACGGCGACGGCGTCGAGGAACCGGTTCGCCTCGGCGCTCGGTACCCCGGGCGGTGGATGGGTGGGCAGCGGCGTGGTCATCAGGTTGTGGTGCACGACGATCAGGGCCGCGGGCGCGGTGGCGACGGCCCGCACGACGTCGGGCCGGGCGGCGTCGAGCGTGCCGCGCTGGCTGTCGGTGCGGGAGTCGACGCCGATGAGGCGCACACCAGGGAGGTCGACGCTGGTGACGGCCTGCACGAGATGCAGGCCGTGACGGCTCAAGGTGCGCGCCGGGTCGTGGCCGCGGTAGTTGCCGCCGTCGTGGTTGCCGGGCAGCACCATCACTGGGATGGGCAGGTCGGCGAACAGCGACGCCGCCAGCTCGTACTCCGACGCCCGGTTGTAGTGGGCGATGTCGCCCTTCACGACGAGTATCTCGGCGCCCCACGCCAGGAGCTCGGCGATGGCGGCACGCGTGCAGAACATCGGGTGGGCGTGGGCGGCGTCCCGGCCCGAGTCGATGCGGGGCAGGCGGCCGAACCGCGTCTCACCCACGTGCAGGTCGCTGATGGTGGCGATCCGCGACAGGACCGGTCCGGGCGGCGCCGTCAGGGTCGTGGTGGTGGCGACGAGCCGGCCGTCGAGGGTGACGGCGTGGTCGGTGTCGGGGTCGAGGCCGTCGACCACGAGGGCACCGGGACCGCCGTCGCCGT
>DASXAI010000372.1:0-9012 GCA_036406775.1 Acidimicrobiales bacterium | reverse complement strand
CAGGATCGGGTTCGGCCTTCTCGATGATCTTCGCGTCGGCAACTCGACTCTTCGTGGGCACGACGACGGGACGCGTCTTCCGGCTCGACGACGCCGGGGCGGCGGGTTGGACAGTGACGCGCCTCGACAATGCGGCCGGAGGCGCGCTTCCTCTGGCTGGGCTCGTCAGCGACATCGCCGTCGACTGGTCAGACGGCACCCGCAACTCGATCTACATCTGCTTCGGTGGCGTCGGCGACTTCCGCCATGTGTGGCGCTTCGATGGAGCGGCGTGGGCGTCGCGAAGCGGCACCGCCGGGAGCGGGACGCAACTGCTCGACGTGGAGCACAACGCCATCCAGTTCGATGCCGTCACCGGGCGGGTGTACGTCGGCGCTGACATCGGTGTCTGGGAGACACTCGACGGCGGGAACAACTGGGCGCCGCTCCAGAACGGCCTGCCGGACGCACCGGTCTACGACCTGCAGGTCCACCCGACGGCGCGGCTCCTTCGCGCTGCCCTCCACGGCCGCGGGCTGTTCGAGTGGAAGCTCGACGCTCCCCCGCTGGCGGACGTCGAGCTGTTCGTTCGCGACACGATGCTCGACACGGGCCGCAACGTGAACACCGACGGGCGGCCCGACCCATCGGTCGCCCCCACCACACCCGTCTTCCACTACCTCGGTCCGAACATCAAAGTCGACGTTCCGACCCCGCTCGGATACCAGACGCCCACGACGGACATCGACTTCGTCACGTTCAACGACCTCGTCGATGGCAGCAGTGGAGTTGGAACGAACGCCCCACCGCCAACGGTGCACAACCGTGTCTACGTCGAGGTCCACAACCGCGGCCGGACAGACGCCACCAACGTGCAAGTGATGGCGGCGATCACGAACGCGGCGACCGGTTTGATGCTGCCGGCGGGCTACACCGCCAACGTGATCGCGGGTACACCGCTGCCTGGGCCGAAGTGGATCACGCTCGGTGTCACGAACCTGCCCGAGATCCATGCCGGCTTTCCGCGCATCGCGTCGTTCGACCTACCGTCGACCTCGCTCCCACTGCCGGCCAGCCTGCCGGGGAACTCCCACTACTGCATGGTCGTGTTCCTCCACTCCGCACAGGATCCCTTCACCAGCACGCAGCGCAACGTCGACCTCTTGACGCTGGCTGACCGGAAGGTGGGACAGAAGAACCTCCACATCGTGGAGTTCGTCGGTACTCCACCTCCTCCGGGTACCGGCACGGGCATGTGGGTGATGCTGCTGGTGAGCGGTTCTCCCTTCCGAGTCAAGCGCCTGATCGACCTCGTCATCGACGCCCGTCAGTTTCCTGGCACGCTCCAGTTCGTCATCCCACCGGCGCTTTTCCCGAAGAACCCGGCCGAGCAAGCCGTGGGCTTCACGCTCCGCTCCAACACCGTGGTGCAGCGCTGGCTCAATCGGCATCGCGAGGACGCCAAGCGCCTGTTCTACGAGGCGAAGTACCCCGAGGAGCAGTACGGCTTGCTGGTACAGGCAATGGATGCGGTCGAACGCCAGTCACCACTGGCCCTACGAGGAGGCCGCGCCGCGTCGATCCGCGCGCTGACGCTGCCGCCCAAGGATGAGCACGCCATCTTCATTCGCATCGATCCGCCCAAGGACACCAAGATCGGATCGGCGTTCTCGTTCGACATCTTCCAGCAGGACTCGAAGACCAAGAGGCTGCTCGGCGGGTCGCGCTACCAAGTCGTCGTCAACCGGCCAGCCGGGTGATTCCGTCGCGAGTGCGTCGACGAAGGTCCGTTCAAGCCTTGCGGAGATCGGTCACGTCGCGCTCGGTGACCTCCTCGATCGTACGCGCCGCGGCAACCTCGGCTTTCGGAGCTCCAGCCACCGCGAGGTACACGTGCGTCTGGCCCTCCCTCGTATCGACCCGCACGAGCTGGCCCTCCGCCGCCGCCGCACCCAGGGCTGCGACCGCATCGGTCGGAGAGAGCTCGCCGTCCATGGTGTATCGGTAGAACTTGTGCTTCGGCACTTGTGCCTCCGTTTGCCCGTTGTGCAATGAACGTTGCTAGACGGTGTACTGACAGCTGCGGCTCCGACCCTGCACCTCGGTGTATTCGGCCTGCGCCTCAACGATGGTTCCCGGCGCCAGGCCCGTCAGCGTGTAGTAGGACGCACCGGTTCCCTGCTCGAGGGTCTGGGATGGGTAGCTCCACGAGATAGGACGCGGAGGAGGCCGCAAGTACAACACACCGGAGCCGCCTCCGGGCTGGGAGTAGCCCAGAAGTATGCGTCGGATGTCCAGGATGTCATGCCCGGTGTTCTGCAACCACAAGGTCGCAGACGTCCCCGAGACATTCACGGAGACAACAAGATTCTCGCTCTGGTTGAAGGTGTTCTCTACCCAGTTGCACGCCATAGCTCCTCCTCCGACGAGTCTCTGTATTGCGTATCGAAACGACCGCGAGCCAGCCGTTCGGCGGATTCGTGCTGCGGCACCATGTTACAGAACGGCCGAGCAGGTCAGCCTCGGCCCGAGTCCAGATCTCGGCGTGCTTCGGCTTCTCGGCGTGGATGTGCCCGCTTTTGACGCCGAACCACGCCCAGAAAGGTTCGGAACCGACCACGGAGCACTCAGGTCGTCGGCATGTCGATCGGCACGGGAGGCTGTTCGACCGACAACGTGGGATCGTCCGGCGGCTCGCCATATTGCGGGCAGCTCAGCCGGTAGCTCTCTCCCGCCGGCCCCAGGCGCGCCCACTCGTCGCGGGTCAGGTTCCGACCGGCGGCCAGACAGGCCTCCGCTTCGAGGCGTCCATGGTCCAGGTGCCAGAGCAAGAGGAGTTGGCGCGCGGGCGCCACGATCGCCAAGGTGGTGGCGTCGACGAACTCCACGCCGGTGGTCAGGTCGGCAACAAGCGGTGCCCCGAGGCGGCGGCCGGTCTCGACGTCGTAGGTGATGGCACCGGCAGTGTCCATCACGACGACCAGTCGCTCACCGCTGGGGTCGAAGGTGGCCCGATAGGGCAAGCCCTGCACGCCGATAGGGATCGATCGCACCGGTTGGAGCGTCGTTGCGTCGAAGATGTCGATGCTCGTGCGCCCGCGGCTGACGGCCACGTAGCGCCCCGTGGGATCGAAGGCGGGCGTGGCCGATCCGTTGACGTCGGCAATGGGCGGCTCCAGCACGGCGACCCGACGCCACGTGCTGGTATCCCAAGCGACGGCGGCGCCGCTCCACGCGGCCGCGACGAGCCAGCGGTCGTCGGTGCTGAAGTAGGCGCCCGCCACGAAGGATGCGAACGGGTAGTCGTTGCCGGCGTTCAGGTCCTGGAGGTCACTGAGGTGGGCGACGACGGTCGCGGCGCTCGTGTCGACGACCGTCACCGCGCCGTCGAGGCCGCCATAGGCCTCGAGGCGGCCGTCACGGCTGAGATCGACCAGCACGGGAAAGTCCGCGTCGCCGGGGCCAGGGAACGTTTGCTGCACGGCACCCGTGGCCGGGTCCACGAGCGAGCCGGTGCCCGCGGCCGGGTCGACCTGTAAGAGCCGGCCATCGGGTTGCATGGTGCCGAGCACGCCGGCGGTGGTCGCCAACGAGCGCCATTCCTGGGCGTCGCGTTCGAACAGGGTCGTGCCGGCGCCGTACGCGGAGACGGAGAGTCGGCGGCCGTCGCCGCTCACCGAAGCGACCGAGAAGCCGGCTGCGTTGGCCAGACCCGGTGCGTCGAGCGCATCGGCCAGCAGCTCTCGCCCATCCAGGGCGTACAGGCCGGGGCCGTCGAGGCCGGTGGCGACGGTGTGACCGTCAGGGCTGAGGGCGATGTCGCATCCGCAGGTGGTAGCGGTCGTCACCAGCACCGCGCCGGTCGAAGCATCGAGAACCGTTACCGCTGCTCCCGAGCTGACGGCCACCCGCTCGTCGTCGATGAACCGCGCGAAGAGGTTGCCTTGGGACTGCAGCGTCGTGGTGGGCGCGCCCGTCACTCCATCGAACACGGTGCCGGGAATCCCGATTCCCACCACGACGACACTGCGGCCGTCCGGTGCGAGCGCCACGTCGGAGCCTCCGCTGGAGAACTCCGGGCCAACGGGCTCTCCGGAGGCCGCATCCCATACCTGGACCGAGGTCGCGGTGAGCACGGCGACCCGTGACCCGCCGGCGGAGACGTCGAGCCGTTGTACGTCACTACCGACGTGGAAGCGTTGCTGCTCGCGGCCCGCGGCGGCGTCCCAGACGACAACGAGCCCGCCCGGGTGGGCCGTGACCAGCGTCCCGCTCGCGCTCATGGCGACCGCGTTGATCGAGCCTGGAGTCACGATCGGATCGCCGGCCGCTTCGAGCATCGGCAAGCGGTAGCGATGCACCTCCCGATCGCCGGCCGTCTCCACGAGGAGGCCGTCTTGGCTGGTGGCAATCCGCCGGCCCGACATCCCGCGGACGCTCGGATGATCGACCGACGCGCGCCGGGCGCGATCGGTGAGGTCGTAGACCTCGACACCCTTCCCGGTGCGAGACACGAAGCTCGTCCCGTCGAATCCGAAGGTGTATTCGCCCACGGTGGGAAACGAGCCCAAGAACCCGGGTTTGGCCGTGAGGATCTGCTGCAACGAGGCGTCGGCGTCGACCGGGTCGACGCCACGCCGACGGCTGGCTTCGAGGGCGAGCAACGCGGCAACGGGCGTGTTCACGGTGTCGAGGGAACGGGCGGTCGCCAGCAAGCGTCCGGTCTCCGCGCCGAAGCTGCTGGCCTCGGCCCGACGGCTGCTGTCTCGCGCCGACCGCCCCTGCACGACGGCCACCGTTCCCGCCGCCAGGGCGACGGCGAGTGCGATGGCGGTGCCGAGGAGAAGGAGTCTGAGCCGACGCTTCTGGTGGGCGTCACGTCGCGCCCGCTCAACCAGCGCCTGCGACTCAGTGGTGGCGTGCTCCAAGGACGCTTCCAGGAACGCTCGCTCGACGTCGGTCAGGTCAGGTCGCGTCGCCTCCCGCCATTCCAATGCGGTGTCGAGCCGAGCGCCGCGGTAGAGCTCGTTCATCGAGCGGTCGAGCGAGTCCCAGCCGTCCGCCGCCGACGCGAGGTGGCGGAGGATCCGTTGGCCGGCGGCATCGTCATCGAGCCACGACTGCAGGCGCGGCCACGCCCGGGCCAGCGCCTCGTGGGCGAGCTCGACCGAGTCCGCCTCGGCGGTGACCAGCCGGGCCTGCACGAGAAGGGCGACGACCCGCTCGCGAGCCGGGTCGCCCCGCAGGGTGCGGCTGGCGACCCGGCGGCGGACGGGGTCACCGTCCAGTGAGGGCCCGACGAGGCGCATCATCACCGATCGCAGCGTGGAGCGTTGGTCAGGCGACAGGCTGTCGTAGAGCCGATCAGCGGAGCGCGCGACGGCGCCGCGGATGCCGCCGGTTGCTTGGTAACCCTCGACGGTGAGCACGGGCCCGTCGCGCCGGCGCCACGTCTCGGCCAGCGCGTGCGAGAGCAAGGGGAGCGCTCCCGGTTCGCCGTCGACGTCGCGCGCCAGCAAGTCGACCAGGCCGTGCTCCAGACGCAGCCCGGCCAGTGCGGCGGGCCGCTCGATCGCCTCTCGCAGCGCGTCGCCGGCGAGTGGGCTCACGAGGTGCAGACCTTGCTCGGCGAGCCGACCGAACGCGGTGTCCGCGATGAGACCCGCGAGATGATCGGACCGCACCGCGATCACAACGGGGGCACAGTCGGTGGCGTACTGGTAGAGCCGCTCCTCGAACGAGCGGATGACGTCGATCGAGGTGCCGAGCGTGAACAGCTCTTCGAACTGGTCCACCACCAAGATCGGTCTGCCATCGGCGGCGGTCATCGCCTTCGTCAGCGCCGCGTCGGGGTCAGCACCCGGTACGAACACGACGGCCGAACGCCCTCGCTTCTGCAGGGCTGGCACCAATCCGGCCCGTACCAAGGACGATTTCCCGCATCCCGACGGTCCGGCGACAACCACCAAGGCGGCAGAGCTCAGGCGCTCGAGGCAGGCCGCCACCTCCGTGTCACGGCCGAAGAAGCTCTCGTTGTCACCGACGTCGTACGAGGCGAGTCCCTTGTACGGGCACACATCAGCGACCACCACAGAAGTTCGCGCCGCGTCCAACGCACTGTCGTGGCGAAGGATCGCTGCTTCCAGCGCAACGAGCTCGTCACCGGGCTCGAGGCCGAGCTGCTCCACCAGTGCGCTTCGGGCCCGATGCAGGGTCCGGAGCGCCTCGGCCTGGCGACCACAGCGATACTGGGCCAGAGCGAGGATCGCCCATCGCCGTTCACGCATTGGTTCCTCGGCGACCAGCGTCTCCGCCTCGGCGGCCACCTCCCGGTGCTCTCCCGCCACGAGGCGTGCATTCAGCAGGTCCTCTTCGGCCGTGCGTCGTATCTCGTCGAGCCGGGCCGCCTCGGTGCGCCCCGGCAGCCACCCGTCGATGTCCTCGAAGGGGCGACCGTGCCACAGCGACAACGCACGGGTGAACGCCGAGGCGGCCCGATCAGGTTCACCGGTCGCCGCCAGCTCGCGACCCCGTTCGACGAGCCGCTCGAATCGGTCGACGTCCACGTCGTCGCTCGGCAAGGAAAGGCGATAGCCGCCCGGGGTCGTATCGATCGTCGCCGGACCGAGCACCTTGCGCAGTCGCCCCACGCAGATCTGCACCTGCTTCGCCCACGACTGTGGCGGTTGCTCCCCCCACAGCGCGTCGGCCAACTGGTCGGGGGCGACGACCTGTCCTCGACGAACGACCAGTGCGGCCAGCGCCGCCCGATCACGGGGACGCAGCAGCCCGTCTCCGTCCACCCGCAGCGGGCCAAGCACTGCAACCCCCATCCCGTCGCATTGTTCGCTACGCCTGTCGTGTGGTCAACAACCCGGATACCGGATGGATACCGGCACGGCCCGCGGGCCGATACCTGCCGGGCGCACCCTCGTCGGCAGATGGGTCCGGCGTGGATGGCGAGCCCGCCATCGCTCCCGGACACGAAACCAGGAGGAGCGCCGTGGACCAGCTCACCAGCCAGGACCGACCGAACCGGTCGATTGTCCTGGTCATTCGGATGCCGTCGGAGAAGCAAGGCCGGGAAAGCTTCGTCGTCGAGATCCACGACGAGACTCGGCCCGACGAGTACGTGTGGCCGCCCGCGGCCACCGACGGGATCAGAGATGAGCCCGCGTTGCCCGTCTATGCGTCCGCGCCGACGGATAGTGAGGACCAACCGCCGCACCGTCGCCGCCGAGGTGATGTCGACCGTTCAGTGTGGGCGGCCCCGGTTCCTCTGGGGCCCAGAACTCACAGCTCCCTCGGATCTCGACGGATCAGTTGGGGCCGGCTCGTGGTGGTCGCCGCCGTCGCCGCCGTCGGTTTGCTGGTAACGATGACCCTCAGGTCGCCCCGGCGCGCCTCGGAATCGGCGCCGCCGGTTGCCGCGGCCGCTCGCCCGGCCGAGAGCGACACCTTGAGCGCGCTCGAGCCCGAATCGACGGTCGCCGACGGTTCTCCGTCTTCCTCGGCGACGACAGCACCGTGGATCCTCATGGACGGCGAGAACGCACCACACTTCACGCCAGAGACATGCCCTGGCGGGATGCCAGCACCCCTGCCCGACACTGCACCGGCGATCAAGGTCGCCGACGCGTACCACGGTGTCGGCGTCGCCGTCGGCGGCTGACCCACGATCTCTCGATGATGAGCTCGCGCTCGCGATCCCGCATCGACAGGGCGCGCTCGATCGCCAGCTGCAACCGAAGCATCAGTCCTCGGGCCACAAGATCTCTTCAGTTTGTGCCGAATATCGGTTGACCGGCTCTTGCTGGCTGCTATACTCGAACACGTGTTCGGCGGCCAGGTGACAGCGGGCGACGTGCAGTCGCAGGCGGCGGCTCTGATGGCCCTGTGCCGCGACTTCGACCCCGTAGCGATCCCACTGGCCGACGCCGTCACCGTCTACGAGACGCTGGCCCACATGGAAAGACTCATCGCCGGAGCCAGACTGCGCATGACGGCTCGGGCCGAGTCGTCGAAGCTGTGGCGCCACGCCGGCTATCGCAGCCCGGCGGAATGGCTGGCCCGCCTGGCCGGCACGTCGACGGGGGTTGCCCACGCCGAGTTGACGACGTCAGAACGACTGGGGTCGCTGCCCGGCACCGAACAAGCCGTCCGTGACGGTGCCCTGTCCACGACCCAAGCTGTCGCCGTCGCCGACGCCGCAGCCGTCGACCCGAGCGCCGAGGACCGGCTGCTGGCCAGCGCCGCCCGGCGCACGGTGCGGGAACTGCGCGACGACTGTGCCCGGGTCAAAGCCGCCGCCGACCCCGACGCCGACGCCCGCCACGCTCGGATCTGTCGGGAACGGTCGCTGCGCACCTTCACCGATCATGAGGGGGCGTGGAACCTCCATGCCCGCGGTCCCCTCGACGCCGGCGCCCGGGTCATGGCCGCCCTGCAGCCGTTGATCGACGCCGTGTTCACCGCCGCCCGGGGCGACGGCCGGCGCGAGTCACCCGACGCCTACGCCTTCGACGCCCTCGTCGAACTGGCGGAACGACCGGCGACCGCCGGGCGCACCAACCCGAAGTATCTGGGGCTGCTGCGCGTCGACGTCGAGGCGTTGACCCGGGGGCAGGTGCAGGGTGAGGAACGCTGTGAGATCACCGGACTGGGCCCGGTCCCGGTGCGGGTCGCCCGCCAACTGTTGGGCGACGCGGTCCTGCACCTGGTGGTCACCCGGGGTCGCGACGTGGCCACGGTGGTGCATCTGGGACGGGGGCCGTCCGCGGCGCAGAAGCTGGCGTTGTTGTGGACCCAGCCCACGTGCAGCCGCCTCGGCTGCGACCAGCCCTGGACCCACACCGAAATCGACCACCGCGTTCCGTGGGCCGACACCCACCAGACCGTGCTCGACGGCCTCGACCGTCTCTGCCCCCACGACCACCGCCTCAAAACGCACCACGGCTGGGCCCTCGTTGCCGGCACCGGCCAACGCGACATGGTCCCACCCGACCACCCCCGCCACCCCGACCACGGCCCTCC
>DASXAI010000371.1:0-2761 GCA_036406775.1 Acidimicrobiales bacterium | reverse complement strand
CGACAAGATCACCATCGGCTTCGGCGACGACGCTGGCTTCGCCGCCGCGCCGGGCCTGAACCACGAGATTAGCGATGCTATGAAGGCCATGATCAAGTGGTGCAACGACCAGGGCGGCATCAACGGCCGCCAGATCGACGGCGTCTACTACGACGCCAAGATCACCGAGGTCAACAACGTCTGGCTCGACGCCTGCACGAAGGTGTTCATGATGGTCGGGCAGGGCTTCGCCCTCGACGGGTCGCAGGAGGACACCCGTCTCGGGTGCAACCTGGCCACGGTGCCCACGTACTCCGTCAGCGCCGACTTCGCCAATGCCCCGGAGATGGCCCAGGCGGTGCCCAATCCCATCGACTTCGTGCCGGGCCAGCAGCAGGCCGCCCTGGCCAAGGCGTTCCCCGACAAGATCGCGAAGACGGCGCTCATGTATGCCAACTTCTCCGCCACCATCGACACCAAGGACAAGGCCGCACAAGCCATGCAGAAGTACGGCTACACGATCCTGCCGTGCGACCAGCAGTACAACATCAACGGTGAGCCCGACTGGAAGCCGTTCGTGCAGAAGCTGAAGGACTGCGGCGCCGAGATGGTGTACTTCACCGGCTCGCCGTTCCCGAACTTCGAGAACGTCCTCGACGCCGCGGCCCAGCTCGACTACAAGCCGATCTGGTTCGTCGACACCAACTTCTACGTCGACCAGTTCGCGAAGTGGAACACCAACGGTAACGGCGACAACGTCTACATCCGCATGGCGTTCGTGCCGCTCGAGCAGGCGGCCTCGAACCCGGCCGTCAAGGCCTACATCGACACCGTGAAGGCCAACGGCGGCGACATCAGCCAGCTCGGCGCCCAGGCCACGTCGTCGTTCCTGCTGTGGGCCACGGCCGCCAAGGCGTGCGGCGACACCCTCACGCGCCAATGCGTGCTCGACCAGATCAAGGCCCTGAAGGAGTGGACGGGCGGCGGGCTGCACGCGCCGACCCATCCCGCTGACAACAAGCCGCCGGAATGCGGGTTGGTGCTGAAGCTGACGGGGACGGCCTACCAGCAGTGGAACCCGACCCAGGCCGGCACGTTCGACTGCAACCCCGACTACGTGGTGCCAGTGACGGGACCGGTCGTCGACCAGGCCGCCCTCGGGCCCGACCGGGTCTCCACCAAGCACAAGGCGAGCTAGCCCGTTGCAGCAGTTCCTGCAGTACACGGTCCTCGGGCTCGTGCTCGGGGGCGTGTACGGCATCGCTGCCGCCGGCTTGGTCGTGACGTACACGACGTCGGGCATCTTCAACTTTGCCCACGGTGCCATCGCGATGTTGGCCGCCTTCGCCTATTGGCAGGTGCGGTTCGCGTGGCACTGGCCGGCGCCGGTGGCGTTGATCGCGGTCATCGGGATCGCGGCGCCGCTGCTCGGCGCCGTCCTGTACCTCGTGATCATGCGGGGCCTGCAGGACGCGTCCGAGGTCACGAAGATCGTGGTACCGGTGAGCGTGGCCCTCGGGTTCCTCGCCCTCGCCGTGTGGGTGTGGGACCCGGTGCCACGGTCGCCCCGGATCATCCAGAAGTTCTTCGGCGCCAACTACACCGTGAGCGTCTTCGGCGTGAACATCACCTGGCACGAGATCATCGCCATGGTCTCGGCGGTGGCGATCGCCGTCGGCCTGCGCGTGCTGTTCGTGCGCACCCGTACCGGCGTCGCCATGCGCGCTGTCGTCGACGACCCCGGACTGGTTCGGCTCACGGGCGGCCGGCCCGAGCATCTGGCCCTGGTGTCGTGGGCGTTCGGCGCGGCCCTGGCCGCGGTGGCGGGCGTGCTCATCACGCCCATCCAGGGCGGCGCGATGAGCGCCAACGCCCTCACGCTCCTGGTGATCGACGCCTTCGCCGCCGCCATGTTCGGCCGCCTGCGCAGCGTGCCCCGCACCTTCATCGGCGCCCTCGTGCTCGGCTTGGCCGGGAGCTACGTGATCGGCTACTTCCCGTCGGAGTGGACGTGGACAGGCAGCTTCCGCGTCTCCCTTCCGATGATTGTCTTGTTCGTCATCCTGCTCTTGCTGCCGCAGGACCGCCTCCGTGGCGCCACCGTGCTCCGCACACGGGAGCGGTTCCGCCTGCCCAGCATGCCGAGCGCGTTCGGGTGGGCGGCCGTGCTCGTCGTCGTCGTGCTGCTGCTCCAGGCCATCATGACGGAGTCGGCGATGAGCCGCCTCGCCTTCGCCGTGACCCTCGGGATCGTGGCCCTCTCGCTCGTGCTGCTCACCGGCTACGCCGGCGAGATCAACCTGGCGGCGCTGTCGTTCGGTGCCATCGGCGCCATCGTCGTGTTCCATGTCGGCACCACCACGACCGGCCCGGCCGGGCGCACCACGGTGTGGGGCTACCTCGCCGCTATGGCCGTGAGCGCGGCGGTGGGCGCCCTCGTGGCGCTGCCCGCCCTGCGCCTGCGCGGGCTCTACCTCGCCCTCGCTACCTTCGCGTTCGGCGTGTTCGTGTCGCGCATGGTGCTCACCGAGATCTCGGCCCGCACGCTGCCCCTCGTCCACTGGACGTTCACCATCTTCCCGAGCGGCACCCTGAGCGTGCCCCGGCCCAAGATCGGACCCATCGACCTGAAGTCGAATGCCGCCTTCCTCGTGGCGGTCACGATCGTCTTCGCCGTCGTGGGCATCGCGCTGGTCGCCATCCGCCACAGCGGCTATGGCCGGCGGCTGGCGGCGTTGAAGGACAGCCCGGCCGCGTGCGCCACCCTCGGCATGAACGTGGT
>DASXAI010000370.1:0-9647 GCA_036406775.1 Acidimicrobiales bacterium | reverse complement strand
GTCACCATCGAGGCGCCCGATCTGTGCGGCCGGTTCACGTCGACGGTGCTCACCGGCGTCGTGATCGGCCCGTCGGCACCGTGGATGGCCGAACGCCTCACGCGGGCCGGGATGCGGCCCATCAACAACGTCGTGGACGTGTCCAACTACGTGATGCTGGAGCTGGGCCAGCCCAACCATCCGTACGACGCCACCAAGATCGGCGGCGGCGCCTTCCGGGTGCGGCGGGCGCGCGACGGGGAGACCCTCGAGACGCTCGATGGCACGACGCGCACGCTCACCGCCGACGACCTGTTGATCTGCGACGGCACGGATCAGGCCGTCGGCATCGCCGGCATCATGGGCAGCGCGTCGTCGGAGATCGACGACGCCACCACCGAGGTGGCGCTGGAGATGGCGTGGTTCCAACCCGTCGCCGTCGCGACCACGGCGGCGCGCCTCGGGATGCGCACCGAGGCGTCGGCGCGCTTCGAGCGCGGCGTCGACCCGATGGTGATCGACGCCGCCATCGGCCGCTTCGTCGAACTGCTGCGGGAGACGGCACCCACCGTGGCCGTCGCCCCCGGTGCGGTCGACGCCCGGGGTGACCTGCCGGTGCCGCCCACCGTCCGGCTACGGACCGAGCGCGTGAACGCCCTCCTCGCCACCTCGCTGACCCAGGCCGACATCGCCGCCCTCATCGAGCCCATCGGCTTCGCCGTCGACGGCGACGAGGTCACGGTGCCGTCGTGGCGGCCCGACTGCACGACCGAGATCGACATCGTGGAGGAGGTCGCCCGGCACTACGGCTACGACCGGCTGGGCCAGACCGTGCCCGCGTCGGCCCACCCCGGCGGTCTGACGCCCCTCCAGCACACCCGCCGGATCGTGCGCCAGGTGCTGGTGGGCAGCGGACTCGACGAGGCCATGCCCAACCCGTTCCTGGCTCCGGGCGACCTCGAGCGGACCGGCCTGGCGGGCGACGGGATCACCATCTCCAACCCGCTCGCCGTCGAGGAGAGCATCCTGCGGACGTCGCTGCGGCCCGGCTTGCTGAAGGCGGTCGTCTACAACGCGTCGCATCGCAACGCCGGCGTGGGGCTGTTCGAGATCGGCCACATCTACCTGCCGCCGCCGGCGGGCCAGCTCCTGCCCGACGAGCGCGAGGTGATCGCCGCCGTGCTCGCCGGTCGCGAGGCGCCGGCGGCCGTCGAGTTGTGGGCCGAGCTGGCGAACACGCTCGGCGTCACCGGAGTCGAGCTCGAGGCGGCCGCCATTCCGGGCCTGCACGCCACCCGCTCGGCCCGGCTCGTCGACCGCGACGGCGTCCTTACCGGCACCGTCGGCGAGGTCGATCCGGGTGTCCTCGACGCGTGGGGGATCACCGAACGCGTCGCGTGGCTCGACGTCGAGCTGATGCCGCTGCACGCGCGCAGCGACCCCGACCGGCCGTACCGGCGGGTGAGCCGTTTCCCGTCGAGCGACACCGATCTAGCCTTCGTGGCGGCCCAGGACGTCCCGGCGGCGACCCTGACGGCGGCACTGCGCACCGCCGCCGCCGATTTGCTTGCCGACCTCCATCTGTTCGACGTGTACCGGGGTCCCGCGGTACCCGCCGGGCATCGGAGCCTCGCCTACCGCCTGCGGCTCCAGGCGCCCGACCGCACCCTCACCGACGCCGACGTGGCCGCCGTGCGGCAGCGGGCCGTCGCCGCCGCCGCTGCCGTCGGCGCCACCCTCCGGGCCTGACGCGCCGGAAGTTGGAGCTCTGGGTGCCCGAAGCGCATGCAGGCGTCCAACTTCGGTCAGGAGGTACCGTGCCGGCATGGTTGCCTGGCGCGTCGGGAGCGCGACGATCACTCCGGTGATCGAGGTGGATGCCGTCACCTCGCCCCGTTTCCTGTTCTCCGACTTCGGCAAGGCCGACGTGATCGACCTGGCGCAGCGGGTGCCGTGGCTGGCGCCGCACTTCGTCGACGAGCGGGGCTACCTCGTGCAGCGCATCCAGTGCCTCGTGATCGACATCGACGGCACGCGGATCGCGGTCGACACGTGCGTCGGGAACGACAAGGTGCGCGCCAACCCGGGCTGGCACGACCTGCACGGGCCCTTCCTCGCCGACCTAGCCGACGCCGGTTTCCCGCCCGAGTCGATCGACGCCGTGGTGTGCACCCACCTGCACGTCGACCACGTGGGCTGGAACACGCAGCTCGTCGACGGGCACTGGGTGCCGACCTTCCCCGACGCCCGGTACGTCCTCGCCGGCACCGAGGTCGACTACTGGCAGCGGACCGCCTATCCCGACGACGACCCGATCTTCGCCGACTCGGTCGCGCCCGTGCTCGATGCCGGCCAGGCCGACCTCGTCGCCGTCGACCATCGCATCACCGACAGCATCCGGTTCGATCCCACGCCGGGGCACACGCCCGGTCACGTGTCGGTGGTCGTCGAGTCCGGAGGCGAGCGGGCCGTCATCACCGGCGACATGATCCACACGCCGGTCCAGATCGCCGCCGTCGACCGATCGTCCGCCTTCGACTACGACTCGGCGGCGGCGGCGCAGACGCGCCGCGACTTCCTCCAGCGCTACAGCGACGGCACCCTCGTGATCGGCACCCACTGGGGCGGTGCGGGCGCCGGTCGCATCGTCGGCGACGGCGAGGGGGGCTGGATGCTGCAGACCGTGGAGGCGGGCGCCGCTCGTTAAGGTCGGGCGGTGGACGCCGTCCCGCCGTCGTGGCGGCTGATGCGGCTGCTCGACGGCTTTGTCACGACGCAGCTGTTGTACGTCGCGGCCGAGCTGGGCGTGGCCGAGGTGCTGGCCGACGGCCCGCGGTCGGGCGCCGAGATCGCGGCGGCAGTGGGCGTCGCCCCAGGACCGCTGGTGCGCGTCCTGCGGGGCCTGGTCATCGACGATGTCCTGGCCGAGGAGGACGACGGGCGGTTCGCGCTGACACCGGTGGGCGCCTGCCTGCCGGCGCTCCGGGGCTCGGCGCAGGCTCGCGCCGATCTCTACTACCGGGCCGCGCCCGGCCTGCTCGATGCCGTTCGCGCCGGGGGAACGGCGTTCGAGCACGTCTACGGGGAACCGTTCTTCGGCCATCTCGAACACGACGCCGCTCACCAGGCCGCCTTCGAGGCGTCGATGGCGGGACGGTCGGCGCAGGAGGCCCGTGACGTCGTCGACGCCTACGACTTCACGCCGTTCCGCCGGCTCGTCGACGTCGGCGGCGGGCGCGGCGTCCTGCTCGGCGCCGTCCTGGCCGCGGCGCCGGAGCTCCACGGTGTCCTCGTCGACCGCGAGCCGGTGATCCCCGCCGCCCGGGCCCATCTCGACGCCGCGGGCGTCGGCGATCGGGCCGACTGCGTGGCCGGTGACTTCTTCGACTCCGTGCCCGAGGGCGCCGACGCCTACCTCGTCTGCCGGGTGCTCCACGACTGGCCCGACGCCGACGCGGCGCGGGTCCTCGCCGCGTGCCGGCGCGCCATGACGCCCGACAGCCGCCTCCTCGTCGTCGACGCCGTCTTGCCCGTGCGGGCCCACGACGCCCCGGCCGTGATCCGCATGGACCTGCACATGCTGTTGCTCTTCGGCGCCCGGGAACGCACCGAGCACGAGTTCCGCACCCTCTTCGCCGCGTCGGGGTTCGAGCTGCAGGACGTCACCATGACGGCCTCACCGGCCGGCCTCGGCATCCTCACCGCCGCTCCCTCCCGCTCGATGTGACGGTTTTGCACCTCAGGCGTGCAAAACCGTCACATCGGCGCAGAAGTCAGGAAGGCCAGTACCCGTTCCCGCACCACGTCGGCTTGCTCGAGTTGCGGGAGGTGGCCGGCATCGTCGACGAGGCTCACGTCGGCCGCTCGCAGTCGCGAGGCGAACTCGTTGGCGTAGACGGGGGGCACCAGGCCGTCCTGCTTTCCCCAGACCAGCAGCGTCGGCGCTTGGACGCGGTGGATGCGCCGTGAGAGGCCCTTGTCCGGGATGGGCCAGATGAAGTGCAGGATGCTCGCCATGCGCATGGCCGTCTGGAAGAGGGCGTCGGGGTCGTCGAGCGGTGGCGTGAGGAAGGCCGCCAGCGGGCCGGTCGGATCGGCCAGGATCAGCTCGGGCAGCTTCTCGGGCGACGTGCCGGCGATGTCGACGATGGGCGCGTCGTCGCGCCACAGACCGATCGGCGCGATCAACACCAATTGCCGCACGCGGTTCGGGTTGTTGGCCGCCAGCTCGGCCGCGACCATCCCGCCGAACGAATGCCCGACGACGGCCACCTCCGACAGCGAGAGGGCGTCGAGGAGGTCGTTGTAGTACAGGACGAGATCCCACATGTCCCGCAGCTCCTCGAGCCCCACCGACTGGCCCGAGCCCGGATGCTCGGGTGCGTAGACCGTGAAGCGGGTGGCGAGGGCCTCGAGGAACGGATCCCAGAAGAGCCCGCCCGCCCCGTGCAGGTACAGCAGCGGCGGCCCCTCGCCGCCCACGAGTACGCGCGTGACCATCTTGCCCTCGCGCAGTTCGACGATGCGCTCGGAGACGGCGGTGGTCTCGACGGCGGCCATCAGGCCGGAGCCCCCGTGCGATCGGCGGCGCCGATCGGCCACCATTCGTGCTTCCACCCCTCGTCGGCCCACAGGTTGCGGATCCGGGGCATGACCTCCTCGGCGAACAGCGTCGTGTTCTTCACGGTGAGGTCGTGGGGCATCGACCCGATCTGCAGCAGGGCATGGAGATTGCCGAACCGCAGGGTCTTGGCCGCCTCGATGAGGCGGTCGGCGACCGTGGTCGGGCTGCCGGCGATGATGAATCCGTTGTCGATGAGCGCCTTCCAGTCCTTCTCCAAGGTCAGCATCTTCGCGACCTCCTCAGGCTGGTTGGTCTTGATGGCGAACTCGGTGCTGCGCCGCGTGCGGTAGCCGGGCGCCTCTCTGAACCACGGCGCCACGTGGAGGCACTTCTTGAAGAAGTACGTGACGTGCTCGAGATACTCCTGCTCGGCCCGCTCGTCGGTTTCGGACACACAGACCATCTGGGCGAAACCGGCACGGTAGGGGTTCTTGTCGATCCCCATCTGATCCATCGTGTCCCAGAAGCCGCCCATCAGCTTCTTCGCGAACTGGTAGCCGAAGAAGCTCAGGTAGCTGTACGTGAAGTCCCGGGTGGCGGCGAGCTCCCACGTCTCCACCGACCCACCGCCGGCCAGCCACACCGGCGGGTAGGGCTTCTGCAGCGGCTTGGGCCACGGGTTGACGTACCGCAGCTGGTTGAACTGGCCGTTGAAGGTGAACGGCCCTGGCCGCGTCCACGCCTGCAGGATCAGCTCGAGTGCCTCCCGGAACCGCGGCCGCGTCTCGGTGGGCGTGACGCCGTAGCAGAAGTTCACGTCCATCGACGTCCCGACCGGGAAGCCGGCGATGAGCCGCCCGTCGGACAACACGTCGAGCATGGCGAACTCTTCGGCCACGCGGGTCGCGGGCGCATACAGCGCCAGCGTGTTGCCGAGCACGCAGATGGCGCTGTTGTTCGGCGTCCGGCGGGCGAGGGCGGCGGCCATGATGTTGGGCGACGCCATGAACCCGTAGCCGTTCTGGTGGTGCTCGTTGACGCCGATGCCGTCGAAGCCGAGGCGGTCGGCCAGCTCCAGCTCGTCGAGGTTCCACTTGTAGTACTGCTCGACGCGCTCCGGGTCACACAGCTCGTCGTTCGGCGGCGTGACCCAGATGCTCTCGTACTTCTGCTCGAAGTCGTCGGGCAGGTCCCGGTAAGGCATCAGGTGGAAGAAGATCGATTTCACACATCACCCCCGCGATGGTTCCCCCGCCCGGTGACGTTAGGGAGGCGGATGCGCGACCGTCAATGCGAGGCGGCGAGCCGCGTGATGGCGTCGAGGCTGCGGTCGACGTCGTCCTCGGTGGTGGCCCACGACGACACGCTGATGCGCATGGCGGCGCGCCCGTGCCAGACGGTGCCGCCACACCAGCAGGTGCCGTCGGCCTGGACCGCCTCGACGACGCGGCGCGTCTCGTCGTCGGAACCGAATGACACCAGTACCTGGTTGGCCACGACGGCGTTCAAGACCTGATGCCCGGCGTCCTGCAACCCGACAGCGAACCGAGTGGCCAGCCCGCAGGTGCGCTCCACGAGGTCGGCCACACCGCTGCGGCCGAGCGACCGCAGCGCCGCCCACGCCTCGACGCCCCGGGCGCGCCGTGACATCTCGGGCGTGTACTGGAAGGCGTCGGGATGGACGCCGCTCGGCAGGTAGGCCGCCGTCGCCGACATGGCGGCCACGAGCGGCGCCGGGTCGCGACAGAACGCGAAGCCGCAGTCGTACGGCACGTTGAGCCACTTGTGCCCGTCGGTCGACCACGAGTCGGCACCGTCGATCCCGGCCACGAGATGGGTCCGCGCCGGCGCGGCGGCGAGCCACAGTCCGAAGGCACCGTCGACGTGGACCCAGGCGCCGGCCTCGTGCGCTCGCGGGACGACATCGGCGAGGGGATCGGAGGCACCGGTGTTCACGTTGCCGGCCTGGAGGCACAGGATGGTGGTGTCGTCGAGGTCGGGCACGGCGTCGGGGCGCAGCCGGCCCTGGTCGTCGACCGCCACGCGCTCGACCCGGTCGCGTCCCAGGCCGAGCAAGCCGAGGGCCTTCAGCAGGCTCACGTGGACCTCATCGCCCACGACGACGCGCAGCGGGGGCGCGCCGAACAGGCCCTGCGCCTCGACGTCCCAGCCGTGGCGGGCGAGCACGGCGTGGCGCGCCGCCGCCAGCGCCGTGAGGTTCCCCATGGTCGCCCCGGTCACGAAGCCCACGGCGGCCGTGGCCGGAAGCCCCAGGACGTCGAGCAGCCACCGCCCGGCGATGCGCTCGAGCTCGGCCGCGGCCGGCGACATCACGGTCATGCACGCGTTCTGGTCCCAGGCCGACACGAGACGGGCCGCGGCGCGCGCCGCCGGCAGCGTCGAGCCGGTCACGAAGCCGAAGTAGCGGCCGCCCGCCGAGGTCACCGTGGCGGGCCCGGCGATCTGGTCGAGGAGGCGCACGACCTCGGCCGGATCGCACGGCTGCTCGGGCAGCGGGCCGCCCAGCTCGGCCAGCCGGCCGACGGCATCGGCCGCCGGTGCCACGCGCCGCCCGTTCAGGCCGTCGAGATAGCGCGCCGCGGCCTCAGCGGCGAGGCGGTCGGCGTCCATCAGTTGCGAGCCAGCTCGTCGGGGTAGTTCGCCAGCCAGGCGATGCGGCCGCCCTGGCGGCGCAGCACGCCGCGCCACAGCGCGTCCGGTTCGGACGCGAACACGTCGTCGGTCCGGAAGTCGGCCACGATCCACGCGCCGGCGCGCAGCTCCCCTTCGAGCTGAGCCGGGGCCCAACCGGCGTAGCCCACGAACAGGCGCAGGTGCTCGATCGGCGGATCGTGCTCGTCGGGCGGGACCGAGAGGTCGACGGTGCCGATGGCGTCCACGATCGGCGCCCAGTGGTCACCGGCGTGGTCCTCGGGGCGGCCGGCGCAGGTGGCGACGCCGATGATCGACTCCGTCTCGACCGGTCCGCCGTTGAAGAACACCGCCGGCGTGCTCGCGTGTGATGCCCACGGTGAGAGCACATCGTCGACCGAGCGGTCGCCGGGACGGTTCAGCACGACGCCGAGGGCGCCGCCGTCGCCGTGCTCGAGCACGAGCACGACGGTGCGGTCGAAGTTCTCGTCGACGAGGGGCGGCAGGGCCACGAGGAGGCGACCCTTGAGGGACCCGGCGTCGGCGGTCACCGGCCCATCTTGGCGCGTCGGCGGCCAGACGGCTCAGGCCGCGGCCAAGGCAGCGAGCGGCTCCGACTGCACGACGGTGAGGTGCTGGACCGCCCGGGTCATGGCCACGTACAGCAGCCGGACGCCGGGCGGCCCAGCCGCCGCCACCATCGCCGGCTCCACCACGACGACGGCGTCGAACTCGAGACCCTTCGACTCCGACGGCGTGATGAGCGACACGGGCGCGGCGAGCGCCTCGCCGACGGGCAGCCCCGCCTCGAGGAGGGAGGGGTGGAGCTCGGCCGGAGCGATGACGCCGACGGTGGGATGCCGTCCGGCCAGCTCGGTGACCACGTCCACCACGGCCGTGGCGCGACCGTCGTCGTCGACGGTCACGAACCGCGGCTCGTCGTCGGTGCGGCGCGCCGATCGGGCGGCCGCCACGTCGACACCGGCGCCGGGCAGCAGGAGGTTGGCGACGTCGAGGATCTGGCCCGGCACCCGGTAGCCGATGTCGAGCTCGGCGTAGAGCATGGCGTCGGGTCGGCCCAGCGCGGCCAGGACGTCGTCCCAGCTCGCTTGGCCGCCGGGCGCCGTCGACTGGGCCAGGTCGCCCAGGATCGTCATCGACGGGAAGCGGGCGCCGCGCCGTTGCAACATGCGCAACGCCATGGCCGACAGGTCCTGGGCCTCGTCGACCACGATGTGGCCGTAGCGCCGCGGTCGGGCGCCGAGGACGGCGTCGGCCTCGTCGACCAGCGCCACGTCGGCGGCCGTCCACGGCTCGTCGTCGGCGCGCCGGGCGGCGCGGCGAACGAGCAGGCGTTGCTCGGCTGGGGTCAGGATGCCGTCGGCCGCCGCCGCCAACGCGGCGCGGTTGGTGAGGAGGCGCCGGACGAGGGCGGGCGCAGTGGTGGCCGGCCAGGCCCGGTCGAGGGCGCGCTTGAGGTCGACGCTGGTGCGCACGGCCGACGCCACCTCGTCGGAGAGCTTGAGGCCTTCCGGTCGCCGGGCCACGAGGCGCTCGAACGCGAGCCGCACCACGGCGGCGCGAAAGCCGTCTCGCGACGAGGTCACCGTGCGCCGGTCGGCCAGGGCGGCGTCGAGGGCGGCGTTCACGTCGTCGGCGCGCAGGGTGAGGCCGCCGAACGACGTGCGTACCGCGACGTCGTCGACGAGCGGGACAGTGCGGCCCCATGCGGCCCGGGCGATGACCTCGGCCATGCGGGCGTCGCCCTTGAGGCGGGCGACGTCGTCGGGCTCGTCGGCCCGCACGTCGATCTCGCCGAGGCCGGCGATGGTGGTCTGGACCACGGAGGTCTCGCCCAGCGACGGCAGGACCTGCGAGATGTAGCGGAGGAACAGGCGGTTGGGACCGACCACGAGCACACCCTCGCGGTCGAGATACTCGCGGTGGTCGTACAGGAGGAGGGCGGCCCGGTGGAGGCCCACCGCCGTCTTGCCCGTGCCCGGACCGCCCTGGACGATGAGCAGCAGGTCGAGCGGGGCTCGGATGACGACGTCCTGCTCGGCCTGGATGGTGGCGACGATGTCGCGCATGGCGCCGGTGCGGCTGCGGTCGAGCTCGGCCAGCAGCGGGTCGGGGATGCCGGACGCGCCGTGGGCACTGGCCGGGTCGGCGAAGTCCTCGTCGAAGAGGTCGACGATGGTGCGGCCCTCGAGGGCGAAGCGGCGCCGGCGCTCGAGGCCGAGGGGGTCGGCGAACGTGGCCCGGTAGAACGGCGTGGCCACGCCCGCCCGCCAGTCGACCACGACGGGCTGGCCCCGGTCGTCCTCCACGTGGCGGCGGCCGATGTACCAGCGGTCGCCGCGGTCCTCGTCGATGCGGCCGAAGCACAGGCTGCGGGCGCCGACGTCGAGGGCGGCGCGGTACCGCAGCATCGACTGCTGCACGGCGGCGT